>NZ_CP152050.1:545000-600000 GCF_038632915.1 Paenisporosarcina sp. FSL H8-0542 | reverse complement strand
CTATTTTATAGATTTGTTATGGGTTTATATTATCAGAATATTAGGAGCTTTTCAACCACCAATTTATTACAATCGTATAAAGTAAAACGTTGCTTCTCTACCAATAAAAAAGAAGGACAATACTAATGAAAGTATTGTCCTTCTTTTTTATTGATTAGTGCCCTTCTACAAACACAAAGTATAGAATAAAAATAACGAACATGCCGTACATGATAGGATGAACCTTTTTAATATTCCCGCTCAAGATCATTGTAATCGGATAAAATACAAATCCCATAGCGATTCCTGTAGCGATGCTATACGTAAGGGGCATCGTAATAATAGTTAAAAATGCCGGTACCGCAATTTCAAATCGATTCCATTCAATTTTATTCAAAGATGAAACCATCAGGACACCGACAATGATTAAGGCTGGTGCTGTTACTGCAGAAGTCATTACGGATAATACTGGTGAGAAGAATAATGCCAATAAGAATAAGACACCCGTAACAATTGCTGCAAATCCCGTTCTTGCACCTGCGGCAACTCCTGCACTTGATTCAATATAAGAAGTCGTCGTTGAAGTACCGAAAATCGCTCCCGTTACAGTTGCAAGTGAATCTGCTAGCAATGCTTTACCCGCACGCGGAAGTTTATTGTCTTTCATTAAGCCGGCTTGGTTGGCAACGGCAACAAGAGTACCTGCAGTATCAAAGAAATCTACGAATAAGAATGTCAGTACTACAATTAAGAATTGGATGGTCATTAATGATCCTGGATCATTCAGTAAAGGTTCGAACGCCACCCCGAAAGTTGGAGCCACACTTGGAACTTTACTTACTATAGAAGAAGGAACATCTACTAAATTGAAAATCATCCCCGCTACTGCCGTTAATAGCATCCCGTAAAAGATACCACCTTTAACGCCTCTTACCATAAAGATAACAGTTAACACTAATCCAAAGATGGCTAGCAACGTATTTCCTGCAGATAAATCTCCTAATCCAACTAGTGTAGCTTCGTTATTGACGATTATCCCTGCGTTTCGTAAGCCGATAAAGGTGATGAACAAACCGATACCTGCTCCAACAGCATATTTTAATTCAGCAGGAATGGCATTGATGATGGTTTCACGAATTCCCGATAATGAAAGTACAATAAAAATTAGTCCCGAAAATAGAACACCTGTTAAAGCTGTTTGCCAAGGAATTCCGTAAGTTAGAACAACTGTATAAGCAAAGAATGCATTTAATCCCATTCCCGGGGCAAGGGCTATGGGATACTTGGCTATCAATCCCATAAAGAGAGAACCGACAGCTGCCGCTAAAGCAGTTGCTACAAATACTGCACCTGGATTCATGCGCATTGCGTCAGGTAAATCAGGCACCGAATTTAGTGACAAAGTTAATGGATTGACGATCAAAATGTAGGCCATCGATAAGAACGTAGTTAGTCCACCAATAATCTCGCGACGATAATTCGTTCCGAGTTCTTCAAATTGAAAATACTTTTTCATGTTTTTTCCTCCGTGTTGTCGTGTACACATTTGTTTCCTCTATAATAATTAAGTTTCAGCGTCAGATCTTAACTCAACTCTCAGTCTATAAAACAGATACCCAGTTTAATAGAGATGTTAACCACCGAATTGAATTCGACTTGCGCTAAATGCTTTCTATTATAAAAAACAAAAAGGCATGCAACAAAAAGTCGCATGCCTCCGATTTCTTCCATTAACGATGTTAATAAGAAGTAAGAAAGACGGAACGGTCCGCCTTTCTAAATCGTAGTCGAGTCATTTACGGTAACTCGGTAGAAACTTTCGGGCCATATTCCCGACTTTATACGACGACAGTATTTAATTACAATAGTACTATAACATCTATTTGTAGAGGTTTCAATCATTTTTCCGAACAATAATTAAAAAAATGTCTCCATAGTTCGGAAATAAACATTCATTTCCAACTGAACTCTTTATTCCCACTCAATTGTTGCTGGTGGCTTGCTCGTGATGTGGTATTTTGCCTTCGATTTTTTGATTCATTGAAAATCATCCAGTAACTCAACAATTTTAACCATAAAAAAACTCCCTTCTATTTGCAAAATATCGCAAATAAAAGAGAGTATTTGTTAATAGTCAATTGTTGCTGGTGGTATAAGTCACTTTCAATAAAACATCTATAAACACTGATATATCAAGGTTTGAGACGTTTCAAAAAAGTTCTTTACAACCTACTATTCCCACTCAATTGTTGCAGGTGGCTTGCTCGTGATGTCATACAGTACACGGTTGATGTTTGGCACTTCATTGACGATGCGGACACTGATTTTCTCCAATACATCCCAAGGCACACGAGCCCAGTCAGATGTCATCCCATCGATTGAAGTTACTGCACGAATGCCGATAGCATAATCGTAAGTACGTGCATCACCCATTACACCGACACTTCGAATGTCAGGTAACACCGTGAAGTACTGCCAGATATCTCGTTCAAGACCAGCTTTAGCTACTTCTTCACGTAAAATCGCATCAGATTCACGAACGATTTCAAGTTTTTCTTCTGTAATTGCTCCTAAAACGCGAATTCCAAGACCTGGACCTGGGAATGGTTGACGCCATACAATTTCATCTGGCATTCCAAGCTCTGTTCCAAGTGCACGAACTTCATCTTTAAATAGCGTGTTTAATGGTTCAATTAATTTGAACTGCATATCTTCAGGAAGCCCGCCAACATTGTGGTGAGACTTGATAGTCTGTGCAGTAGCTGTGCCACTCTCGATAATATCCGTATAAAGCGTACCTTGAGCTAGGAAGTCCATCCCTTCAAGTTTTGCTGCTTCATCGTCGAATACATATATGAATTCATTGCCGATAATTTTACGTTTTGTTTCAGGATCTGAAACGCCAGCCAGTTTGTTCATGAACCGCTCACGTGCATCAATTTTAATGACATTCATATGGAAGCCATCAGCGAAAGTCTTCATTACACTCTCAGCTTCGCCTTTACGAAGTAAACCATGGTCGACAAACATACACGTTAATTGATCGCCGATTGCTTTGTGAATCAATACTGCAACAACAGAGGAATCCACTCCGCCGCTTAATGCACACAATACTTTTTTATCGCCGACTTCTTGACGGATTTTTTCAATTTCAAGCTCAATGAAGCTTTCCATTGACCAATCACCTTTAGCTTTACAAACACCAAATACGAATTGACGAATCAATTCAATACCGTAAACCGAGTGACGTACTTCAGGGTGGAATTGAACCGCATATAACCCGCGTGATTCATCAGCGATAGCTGCTACCGCACATGATGGGCTTGTAGCAATTACTTCAAAACCTTCTGGGGCAACCGTCACGTGGTCTCCGTGACTCATCCAAACAATTTGTTCCTTCGGTAAGTCATGGAATAATGTACTTTCTTTAACAACTGAAATTTCAGCTTTACCGTATTCGCGATGAGAAGCTTTTTCAACTTTCCCACCAAAATGTTGAGACATTAATTGCATACCATAGCAAATTCCTAAAATCGGAATGTTTAAATCGAAAATTGCTTGGTCAATATGGAAAGCATTTGCATCATAAACCGAATTTGGACCACCTGAGAAAATGATACCTGTAGCATTCATAGATTTAATATCTTCAGCGGTTACTGTATGCGGATGTAATTCACTGTAAACACCGAACTCACGGATACGGCGAGTGATTAACTGATTGTATTGACTACCAAAGTCAAGTACGACGATTTTTTCTTGTTCTTTCAACATAGGAGTTGCTGACAATATGGCCACCTCTTCACTTTGATTTTCGGACTCCCTTTAATATAGAAAAAACGCGTATGAAAGAAAACCTTTCTACGCGCTCTTTTGCTCTACACAAGAAAAGCTGAAACGTCACTGAAGTCTGGGACCTACCCTGAAAGAAATGAAACGGAAAAACCGTTCCAGTTGAATATCTCAAGGTTAGGTGCAGACTGACGCTTGCTACTAGACATTTAAGTCTCTTCTCGTTAAAAAGGCGAATGCAAATAAATGTCCATAAATAGACATGGGTGCATTCGCCTTCATAGTCAAGTCATTTCCGGCGACTTGGTAGAAACATCCGAACCTTATTATCGGACATATATGAGGGCAAACCGGTCTGTATAATTTTTCTCAATTCTACAGGTTGTCCGCCTTAAAATCAACCACTGGTGCGATTGATTAAATTTTCCCAACTTTCTCTCAGTTGAAGCCATTCGTGAGACTCGATATTTTTCCCATAAAAGCCTTTTTCATAAGCTGTCGTCAATACTTTCATATCTTTTGAGCCGAAGAATGAATCCACATATTTTGCATAAGTTTGCAATGTTTGCCCTTCATTCCGTTGAATCCCATACAACTCAAGCTGTTTTAACAAACTATGGTAGCTATGCTCAAATGACTGCCAGTTATCTTTACGTAAACGGTAATAAGGAACCAAGATTTTCGGCATCCATTTTTTTCGAATCCGGAACAACATATATGAGAGTAAAAGTGCGATGATGCTCCAGAAAATGATTTGTCCTTTATTGTCCGACATCCAGTCAGTAAAGTTCTGAATCATATCCGTGAATCGTTCTGAAAATGGTTTAGTTTCTCCTTTGCCTGTCGTTTCAGGTTTTTCCGGTTGCGCTGGGACAACTGGTTTTTCAGGCGTATCAGTCGAGTTTAACTCCAAATCGAAATCAATATTTCCAGTTCCACTAAAACCAATGGTCGGTTCGAATGGCATCCAGCCGATTCCTGGCAAATAAGCTTCGACCCAAGAATGGGCGTTATTATTTGTAACTTGGTACATTCTTTCCCCATCTTCAGTCCGAAGCTCTTGCCCTTCAGCGAATCCTTTAACCCACCGTGCTGGGATATCTAAAGAACGGAGCATAATAATCATGGATGTAGAGAAATTATCACAATACCCACGTTTTGTTTCAAATAGAAATTGATCTACATAGTCCTCATCTTTTTTTGGAACGGAAACATTATGTTGATCGTAAACAAAGGCGTTTTGTGGAAAATAGCGTTCAATTGCCCGAGCTTTATCATATAGATTGGTTTCATCTTTAGTAATAGTTCGAGCCAATTCCCGAACGCGTTCAGGTAATTCTTCAGGCAACTGTAAATAACGTGAAAAGTCTTGAGATAGTATAGACAAACCTTCGTGAGTCGTTGCACGTAATGCCTTTAAACTGTAAGTTGGTTCACTGAAAGCTATACTATAAGCCTTTAATTGGACTTCTTCGTTCTCCCGATAAGTCTCGATTTTTTGTGTATTGTTTGATATTGAGAATGTTGTACCTTCAGGTGCGTCCACTGTCACGGAACCATACGGATACATTAAGAATGGATATTCCAAGCTGAAATTATACTTGGCAACATCTTTATCCTCTTCAAGACCTGTTGGAATTCCTGTATCCAGCGTATCGCCTACTGTATAATTACGAATTTCATTGGAAGAAACGGATTGTTCCCATCCTTTTGATGTGTAAGTATCCTTCGTTTCAATCTTCCAATATTGCGGTGTTTGCACAATCGCTTCAAACACAACAGTATTATCTGACCTGAAAGCACCGCCTAAATTGGAGTCATCTTCACCATAGCCAATTTTCCCGATGCCAACTGCTCCTCCGGGTCCTGTACCTGCTCCTTCAGCAAACGATTGAATAAACGGGACAGGATCTTCCCATATCGGTCCGGCTTTAGGAAGTAAATAGCCGATTGAACCACTGAATGCAACTAGCATTACAAGAGGAATAACAAGAAAAACATATTTCTCCCTGGTCATGGTTACTTGATTTTGTTCCATTATTTTCGCTACTTTTAATAGCCCCGATAATAATAACCCCAGAATCATGATACGAAGAATCGCCCCATCACCTTTATACGCACTGAATGTATCCAGTGCCGCAATAAAAACAACAGTCATGAAGAAGAATAAGAAAATGTTAAAACGGATACTGATCCAGTGATGTATTAAATATGCTGTCATCCATATTAATGAGAAAAACAGCACTGTACGGAAAGAATCAGTCACTAGTGACCAGTCACGACTGAAAAGTGCACCTACATTTATCATTAATTCCCCAAACAAAAATGAAACTGCTTCGCTTGTGAAAAATACTTCGTCCGTATAAACAAATACAATGACCCAGGCAATATAAACCAGTTTTCCAGGAACCGTAAGCCACCATGGAGCCGATAAGAAACTGAATACAAAGCACAAGACGATGAAAGCTAGGAATATAGATAAATAGTTGGTTTCGGTTAACTCTAATACTGGTAATAACCATTCACGGAATAGAAAGAACACCAGTAAATAAAATAAGGCTTGTAGCCATTTATTTTGAAGTCCAATTTTCATTTGCGACCTACCTCCGTAAAGGCATTTGCGAAATGATCTTGAGAAAGCACGTGCGTGATCATTCCTCTCGAACGAGCAAGTTGATGCAATGTCATTGCTTGTTTCGATAACTTTTCGCCTTTTTTCACAACAACAAAAACAGTACATTGACGTAAGTTTTTGGCAGCTCGTGGAATTGATTCAATTAATGCTGTGGTTAATTCACCAGTAATTAGCAAAATGGATGTTGCGCTCGACATGGCTGGATCTTTCAGCAATAATTTTTCGATTGGCTGCGTCAAATCAGCTTCAACTTTAGCTAAATGAAACATCGTTCGTTGCAGCTGTTCCTCACTTTGAACAGCAGGGAAATAAAAGCGAGAGGCACCTAATGACAAGAATGCCGCACTTGCTTGGTTTCGAACAACTGCTTGTAACACTGATGCTGTCAATTCAATTTGTTCTTCAAAATTTTCCGACGGTTTTCGGTCAACCATAATGAACAAATCCTGTGACTGTCGATCTTCAAATTCTTTCGTACGTAAGGTTTGAGTGCGGGCAAATGATTTCCAATGAATCCAAGAAACCCGGTCACCCGGTTGATAGTCCCGAACCCCTGTTGCCATCGTAGTATCCTTAACAATTGTAAATGGTGAGGCGGCGGCGCCTTGATCGTATCGAGTTTCAATCGGCATATAAATCATTTCCGCTATGTTTGGGTAAACGATGACGGTCTGTTTTAATGGAAGTACATGTGTTTTTTTCACCCAGCCAAAAAAATCACTTACGGAAATTTCAATACCATCCAAAGAATGTTCGCCACGTGGCATCTGATCGATTTCATAGGTCCACTCGATGTTTCGTTGAAACCCTACCATTTTCACAGTTTTCAATTGTTTATTTGCATGTCTGATAAGGGATGCACTTTGAGTGACTTCCTTTACGACAAGATAAAGCATTGGAAAACGTGACGGTCTTTTTAATTTCACCGTCACAATCAATTTCCCACCTTTGCGGATTTGAGCAGTTTGAATATAGCGCTCAATTTCTATTTTCGAAATGGGACTGAAGAAGAATGCAATGGAATATAAGGCAAACGGAACTATTGAGTAAAAAATGAACCAACTGACGAAACCACCCTGAAACATGGCAAATGCAAACGAAAAAATGACTAGAAAGAGGACAAAAAGGAGTCGTCCTCCAATTGCCCATGTCAAGTTAGCTTTCTTCATTGTTTAACTAACCTTTTAATTGGAACATTCGTTTTGGCTAAGATACGTTCCACAATTTCCTCTGGTGTTATGCCATCATAGCGGGCTTCTGAACGTAAAATCATGCGGTGGCTGAAAACAAATGGTGCTAAATATTGAATATCGTCAGGTGTTACAAAGTCTCTTCCCTTCAACATCGCAAACGCCTGCGATGCCTTCATCAATGCCAGTGACCCACGAGGACTGACACCTAAGTAAATATATGAATCTTTTCTTGTACGGTTTGCTAAATCGACGATGTAGTTTTTAATTGTATCGTCGACCACGATGTCTTTTACTTCTTTTTGCATAAGAATCAGATCCTCCAAAGAAATGACAGAATTCAAGTTTTCTATTGGAACTGACTTCTCTGCACGCTTCAATACTTCAATTTCTTGTGTGTGTGACGGGTATCCCATGCGAAGTTTTAAAAGGAATCGGTCCAATTGCGCTTCTGGAAGCGGATATGTCCCCTCGTATTCTATCGGGTTTTGAGTGGCCATTACGAAAAACGGTTTAGGAATCGTCATGGTTTCACCATCAATTGTCACGGTTGCTTCTTCCATACCTTCCAAAAGTGCTGACTGAGTTTTAGGGGAAGTCCGATTGATCTCATCCGCCAATACGATATTTCCCATTATCGGACCTGGTCTGAATTGGAATTCCATTTCTTTAGGATTGTAAATCGATACACCAATTACATCCGATGGCAATAAATCCGGCGTGAATTGAATTCGTTTGAATTGAGCACCAACAGATTTTGCTAAAGCACGTACCATCATGGTCTTTCCAACGCCCGGCACATCTTCAAGCAATACATGGCCTTGAGCGATTAACGCAACTATACTTAACTCGGCAACTTCACGTTTCCCAATCATTACTCGTTCAATATTATCAACAATTGCATGTATTTTCTCTTGGTTTCTCATCTCATTACTCCCCCAATTGTCCTACTTAATTATTATATTTTTTAGAAAATTAACATATTATAACGTAAGTTTAACTAAAATTACCCTTTTTTACAACTTATTATTATATAAGAAAAGCACACACGGATGATTTCCATGTGTGCTTTGGCTTATTTCCAAAAGTCGTCAAAGACGGTTATTGGTAAATGTCTTTTATGTTGAGAGCGTAAATAATAATTTTCCAATTTTTCTCGTGGTTCAGAAAGAATTTCTCGGCCTTCTAAATAATCATCAATTTGATCATAAGTTATACCAAGTGCAATCTCATCCGGTAATGCCGGTCGATCTTCCTCCAAATCAGCAGTTGGAATCTTCGTATACAAATGTTCAGGACTGCCCAAAGCTTTTAACATTTGCTTGCCTTGACGTTTATTTAATCTGAATAACGGGACTAAATCTGCGCCACCATCCCCAAATTTTGTATAAAATCCTGTGATGGCTTCAGCACCATGATCCGTTCCGAGAACGACCGCACTGTGCATCGCTGCTATTGAATATTGAACTTTCATTCTCTCACGTGCTTTTTCATTGCCTTTGGCAAAATCGGAAAGAGTGATTCCAGATGCATCAAGTGTACGTTTGCTGGCATCGACCGCTTCCTTAATATTTACCGTATAAATTTTTGATGGTTGAATGAAATCCAGTGCATCTTGACAATCGTCTTCATCAAACTGGACGCCATATGGCAGCCGTACTGCAATGAATGAGTAGGCTTCAGTTCCCGCTTCTTCATTTAATTCATTCACGGCCATTTGTGCCAGTTTACCTGTAAGTGTAGAATCCTGTCCGCCTGAAATCCCAAGCACCATTCCTTTAAGGAATGGATGCTTTGTTAAATAGCTTTTCATAAAATCAATCGACGTCCGAATTTCTTCCTGGGGGTCAATCGATGGTTTAACTTTCAATTCTTCTATAATTGTCTGCTGTAAGTTTGTCATGATAGCACCTCCTCAAGCATAATGCATGCGGTCGACCATTTCTTGAACTTCCTGGATATTCCGCATCTTGTTATCCCAACATTTTTGACTTAAATCCACTGGATATTCTTCTGGATTTAATGAACGTTTATACTCATCCCAAAGCAGTTCCAAGTTCGTCGATGCATAATCACGCATTTCAAACAAAGTTGGATTTGAATAGATGATTTGTCCATTTTCAATAACTTTTGTATGAAGATCTTTAGCTTCAAAGTTAGTCACGAATTTAGATACAAATGTATGAACTGGGTGAAACATTTTCAAGCGCTTTTCATGGGTTGGATCTTCATCAAACATTGTGATGTAATCGCCTTCTGCTTTTCCATTTTCACGATCAATAATTCGATACAATTTTTTCCGACCAGGTGTCGTGACCTTTTCAGTTGTAGAAGAAATTTTAATTGTATCTTCCATCACATCATTATCACTCTCGATTGATACAATTTTGTATACTGCTCCAAGGGCTGGTTGGTCATAAGCTGTAATTAACTTTGTGCCAATTCCCCACATATCTACTTTTGCGCCCTGTGCTTTTAAGTTTAAGATTGTATATTCATCTAAATCGTTTGATACAACAATTTTCGCTTCTGTAAATCCGGCTTCGTCGAGCATTTTGCGCGCCTCTTTAGAAAGGAAAGCAATGTCACCGCTATCCAGACGAATGCCAATGAAATTGATTTTATCCCCAAGCTCTTTCGCCACTTGAATAGCCGTTGGTACACCAATTTTCAATGTATTGTATGTATCTACGAGGAACACACAATCATTATGGCGTTTTGCATAAGCATGAAAAGCCTCATATTCGCTTTTGTATGCTTGTACTAGAGAATGTGCATGGGTTCCTGCAACTGGAATGCCGAACTTTTTACCAGCCCGCACATTACTCGTCGCTTCTAGTCCACCGATGACGGCAGCACGTGCGCCCCAAATTGCCGCATCCATTTCCTGTGCCCGACGTGTACCAAATTCCATCACGGTATCAGTTTTTACAATTTGTTTAATTCGACTGGCTTTCGTCGCAATCAGCGTTTGGTAATTGACGATGTTCAGGAGTGCAGTTTCAATCAATTGCGCTTCCACGAGTGGAGCCTCTATACGAATGATTGGCTCATTGGCAAAAACAAGTTCACCTTCCACCATTGAATAAACGTTACCTGTAAAACGGACCTCGCGTAAATAACTGATAAAATCTTCCTTGTACCCCAGCTCATCCTGCAAATACGCTAAATCACTATCGGAGAAATGAAACTCCCGGAGAAAATCCAGTACTCGCTCTAGTCCCGCAAAAATGGCATAACCATTGCCAAATGGAAGCTTGCGGAAAAACAACTCAAAAACCGCTTTTCTGTTATGTATTCCGTCAGCCCAGTAGGCCTCCGCCATATTGATTTGATATAAGTCTGTATGTAATGCAAGTCCATCATCAGCATATCTTGAAGTCATCATTAAACCTTCTTCCACGATCATAATAGTCCTTAGTATACACCATTTACCCGAAATCTTATCTTCTCTAACAAAAACGCAAACCAATTGTGAAATTGGTTTGCGTTGATAAATTATGTACCCATTTTTCTACGTGTATTGCTCACTTTTTTGGTTTGTTGACTTTGCATTTTTTTCGCTGATTGCGTTGAATTTCCTTTGGCATTGTTTTCATTCGATTGGTTTTTCTTCGCTTCCAACTGCTTTTGCATCGCTTCTTTTAGACTCATTTTTTTCTTCGGTGCTTCTTGCTGGTTGTTTTCGTTGTTTTCTGTCATGTAATTTCCTCCTTCGGAGAGATATAATTGGTCTTTGCTTCTCTTCATTATACTCGAAATACGGCCAATACTGGAAATTTTCTATCGTCATTTTCATTATTTCCATCATATTAAGACAATGAACCCTCACTTATTCTTTTTGATGCCTGGTATGCATACAATTTGATACAAGGAGGTTGTTCATTTTGAAAGGTAAAAAATTTGATTGGCTGCCTGTTATCTTGCTTTCTTTAGTTGCTCAATTTTTCATTCTGCAATTTTTACTATTCATAGAAATTAAGCTATTGCACGCCATGTCATACGAATTACTCGTGAAAATCAATTTTTTCGTTATCGCGCTTAGTGGCGGGTTAGTGGCGATGCGCTATTATATTAATTCATCTCCACACATCGGTGGTATTTGTGGAGCTCTCTTCATCATATTAAGTGAATTTTACAGCCGACATTTTTCAATTGATTTAACCGTCATCTTTGTTATGCTTATTGCCTATCTTGCAGGCTACATCGGTTCGATCTTACAAACAAACAATAGCTTGTTCAAACGTACCTGATAACATATTCCTGCATAACAAATATTAAAGCCTATCACAAGTTCAATGAACTCATGAAAGGCTTTTTACATGTCTGCTACTTCCAATATGATTGGGCAATGATCGCTACCAAGTATTTGAGGATGAATATACGAATCTTGGAGTCTGTTTTCAAGTCTATTGGATGCTATGAAGTAATCAATGCGCCATCCAATATTACGTTCTCTCACTTTACTCATGTATGACCACCACGTATAGGCCCCTTCTGTATCAGGATAAAAGTAGCGGAATGTATCGGTGAACCCTTCTTGAAGCAGTGCGGTCATCTTGCCACGTTCTTCCACTGTAAAGCCAGAATTCCCTCTATTTGTTTTGGGATTTTTGAGATCAATATCTTCGTGTGCCACATTTAAATCCCCACACATAATCACGGGTTTGATTTGGTCGAGTTGCTGTAAGTAGGTACGCATTTCATCTTCCCACTCCAAGCGATAGGGAAGTCTTGTTAAATCCCGCTTGGCATTCGGCGTATAGACGTTCACTAAATAAAACTGTTCATATTCCAAGGTGAGAATTCTCCCCTCCGCTTCTTCACTCAGGTCCCCTACTCCGTATCTGACGGATAGCGGCTTTTTCTTAGTAAATACGGCGGTACCAGAGTAGCCTTTTTTCACTGCATAATTCCAGTATTGTTCGTATCCTTCTAGATGCAATTCTATTTGACCAGCCTGCAACTTTGTCTCCTGCAGACAAAATATATCAGCATTTACTTGTTGAAAATACTCGAGAAATCCTTTTTTCACACAAGCTCGAATGCCATTTACGTTCCACGAAACTATTTTCATCCTTTATTACTCCTTTTTGATGGCACTAAATCTATGAATAACTATATCAAACACTTTAGCTATCACCAAAAAGACAGACTTATAAAGAAAAAACCTTCCGAAAACCACAATAAAAAGGTGATGCGGAAATGTTATCGAACTCCTGCATCACCTTTCTATGGTTACTTATTATTTCTATAGTAAATAGGGTTACGTTATTACTCCTTGCTTTCATCCATCAATTTTTTCCACTCCCCATATAATTCCGGATCCATTTCCTTTAACTGATACAGGAACGTGTCCAGCAGCTTTAATTTTTTGAGGGCACAAAAGAAACGAATTGGCCACTCTTGTTGTATTTTCAATGAATTCACATGGTCTACCACTTTGATTTCTCCAACATCGGTTACGAATAAATGGCGTATACTGGCATCGATTCTGGTAAAACCGATCCTTTTCATTTCCTTGAATATATAAACCAGTTGTTTGGCGATTGGTTCCGAGATGCTGAGGTGCGAATTCAGATAATCCTCCAAAGGTTGACCCTTGATGTATTCCATAACAATATAATTCGAGCCGACTTCGAAAACCTTGGGAACAATTGAGGAGACCTTCCCTGCATACAGTGTTTTGCTCTCTCTCAGACAGTGTCGTTTTTTTGCATATATCTTTAAGCATCGGTCATCAGAAAGTTTGAAAACAGCTCCCTGCATTCCTTTACCGATCAATTCGTAATTGGTCGGGTTTTTAATTTTCAAGCCTTTATTTGTTTTTTTTATAGTGATTTTGTGAAAGTCGTCCACATTTTCATTCCTTTTTTCTAAATTATTGCGATAGATTCTTACGTCACGGCAATTGTCTTTTGGCTGGAGCTTAGCAGGACCGAACCATTGACCTCAATGACGTTTCCGTTCTTCCTCATTTTTAGTCTTTCAATAATACTTCAAGTCCTTTTCATTTTTATAAGACAGTCCCTTTGGATTACCAGGTCATAAAAAATCACGGCATGTTTCCTCAAAAATTTTATCAATGCATATACTACTGAAGATGCTTTTTTGTCTAAACCTCCCGGCTCACCTTCACTTCAATTGAACAAACAGAATAAGATAATAGTGTCATAAATGGAAGACGGTATTTATACGACTGTTATTTGCTTAAATGTGCCACGGGCAACCGTTGGGTTATTCCTGCTCAAGAAATTCCAATGTGTAAAAGGAGGAATATTTATAGATGCATTACCATTTAATCCAAAAGAGAAACTAAAGTTGCCATATTTAGATGGCTCGGAGTCGAAAATAATAAGCCGACCAAAAGCACTTGATTTTGCAAGAAATATGTTAGAATACGAGGTTATTTCGTTTGATGTATTTGACACTTTGTTATTAAGACCGTTTGCCCAACCTCATCATCTTTTCATGATATTAGGGGAAAAACATAGCTGTGTGAATTTTATGGCTATACGAAGGGAAGCGGAAAAGGAAGCGCGTAATCAAGCAAAAGGAAAAAAAGGAATTAGCGAAGTAACAATATATGATATTTACGAACAAGTTGAGTTAAGAACAGGAATTGATAAACAATATGGCGTGCAGATAGAGTTACAAACAGAATTAGAGTTTTGCTTTGCTAATCCCTATATGAAAGATGTTTTTGAAATACTTAAGTCCCAAAATAAAAAAATAATTGCTATTTCTGATATGTATTTAACAAAGTCAATGATTGAACAATTATTGGAGAACTCAGGTTTTAGTGGTTTTTTTGACGTTTTTGTTTCCTGTGAGAACCATTGCAGTAAACGCGATAAACAATTATTCAATATAGCTTTAACAAAATTAGGCAAGGATTTGAGTATGGTACACGTCGGGACGAATTATGAATCAGATATAAAAAGCGCTCAAGAACTAGGCATAGAGGCAAGATATTACAATAACGTTCATGAGACTGGAAATCAATACCGCCCAGACGATATGTCCGAACTAATTGCTTCCACATACAGTGGAATTGTTAATACTCATTTGCATAATGGTATTAAGCAATATACTCCTCATTATGAATATGGTTTCATTTATGGTGGTTTGTATATATTGGGCTACTGCAAATGGATTTATGATTATGCAAAACAAAATAATATAGATAAAATATTGTTTCTTTCAAGAGACGGAGACATTTATAGGAAAGTATTTAATTTTCTTTTCACTGATATGGATACTGAATATGTTTACTGGTCTCGAATTGCTAATGCGAAATATACAATAGAAAAAAACCGATATGATTTCTTGAAACGAATGGTTCAACACAAAGCAAAAAGTGCATTAGGAATTACAATCAAAGGTCTGTTTGAGTCTTTGGAGTTAGAAGAATTATTTAGTTTGTTGACTCAGCATGACCTAAAAGAAGACGATATCATTCATAAAGGAAATGTAAAATTAATTCAATCTTTTTTAGTAAAAAATTGGGAAACTGTTGTGAAAAAACTAACTGAAGATCATGCAATTGTAAAAGAGTATTTTATGAATATAATTCAAGGAAATAAAAAAGTTGCGGTAGTTGATGTTGGCTGGGTTGGATCTGGGGGGGCAGGGATTAAATATTTGATTGAACAAAAATGGAAGTTAAATTGTGAAGTTCACAGTTTAGTAGCCGCTTGTAGACACTCGAACCACACAGGTAATCTAAGCCAGATCATGAAGAAAGAAATAGGAGTTTACATTTTTTCTAGAATGCTTAACAGAAATTTATACGATACACACACAAGTACTAAACATAATAATGTATTTTTCGAGTTATTTACGCAGGCTTGCTATCCTTCATTCTCCGGCTTTAAGAGAACTGAAGACGGATATAAATTACTATTTGATGTCCCAGAAGTTGAAAACTATAAGATTATTGAACAAATTCATCAAGGTATTTATGATTTTGTAAAGTTATATAAGAAGACGTTTTCGAATTATGAGTATCTCTTTAACATATCTGGGTACGATGCGTATTTACCATTCAGAATGATCATAAGAGACCTTCGATTTATAAGGGAAAATTTTGGTGACTTGAGTTTTTCCAGAGGAGTAATTGCGGATACTGAAAATCAATCTTTCGAGACATTAAATGACATAATGGATCAGGCTAATCTATAAGTCTACTAATTAAGCTGAAATATGTTTTTTTACAATTTAGATTCGGAGTGAACATCATGATTTTGTACCATGTAGTTACAATTCATCAATTGTTACACTGCATCATATATAAAGAACTTTTTCATAAAGAACAGGTTTGTTACATTCTATTATCAGATTCAATTAAAGAAAAATTCCCACAGTTTAAGGAAATGGAAGGTCTCTTTTTTGATAAAATCTTTTTTTTAAATACCCACGAATTAGATACCGAAAAAAATAATTATGTAATTGAAAAATATCTCGTGGAAAATAAGATTAATCCCCACGAATTTACTGAAATAATTGTAGAGAGCCCGGATAGTATTTTTGGAATTTATTTGATTGAAAAAGAAATTAATTTCACTTCCTTGGAAGATGGCAGCGGATACGATAGAAAGAATCAGATAATCACCAAGAAAATAGGAAACTTCAACAAAAGAATCATAGAATTCGATGAACCTAACCTAGAACATTTTGATTTGATTGAAAGTATGGGTAGAATGGGTCGTAGTTTTCTTGATAAAGTTCTTGTATTTTTTGGTATCAATCAAAAGATTCAAATTAATAAAGATTCAACAATCTTATTAACAGAACTTCTCTCTAATTTTATAACTTACGAAGAACAAAAAAAAATATATCAACTAATGGTTGATTACTTCGTACCGGAACCGGAAACCAGGTTAGTGATATACCCCCATCCTGATGATCTTATGTTCTATAATGGGATATTTCAGCAGGCAACTGTAATAAAAAAGGAGTTTCCATCTGAGTTAATTCCTTTTATTTTTAATGAAAAACCGAAAACAGTAATGACTATAACTCCCCCTCGCATAAATAACATAATGGGTCATTTCGAAAATTGTATAAATTTTTCCATTGATTTTGAAAGGTATTTTAATATTACACATCGTTATTATTGTGTTGTGAAGTTAATCAATGAGTTAGCGGCAGATTATGAAATTTATGAAATGAATACAGATAAACTGCTTCTGGAAAATTTATTGAATTGTTCTGGAAATCAATTGTGCAGCAGTGTTATTAGTGTTAATAATTCGAGTCAAATTCCTCATAAAAGTATTGTTATAATTGATGATTTTAACCGTAATACTTTTCAGGAATCTAGAGAAATAAGTAATTTTATTAAATCAATTGATCACGAGTCTATTATCATCTTCATTAATTCCAATAAGGAGTATCTGTTCTATGATTTTCCTGACAAAGAAGTATTTGAGAGTATGGTACCAGTTGAAATTAATCACAACAGTACAATTAATGAAATTGAACAATACTCAGAAATATTTTTTGTTTATTCAAAAAGGAAGGATACAAGGACTATGATTAATCAACAGGAATTTGAAAAATCGCTGAGAAATTCAAACGAATTAATTAAAGTAAAAGCTTTATCAGAAGATCAGTTAAGAATAAAGATATTAGAAGGGATATTAGAAGCAACAGAAAAGAGATTGGAGCACTATATTAAACTGGAATCAGAACTGAGAGAAAAGTTGAATACTCGACCCAAATAAAATGTTCCATTCAATTCTTCCACATCTAAAATCCCCCTATTACCCTTGGTTAATTTTCTAAATTACTTTATTGATCCAATTCTGAATTGCAAATTCAAGAAATAAAAAAGAATACATCCATAAACTGAACAGTTTTATGAAAGGTCCTGCTACCTAGACAGCTAATAAGTGACCTCGGAATTGTTCCTGGGTCACTTTATTAGGGGCTACATCGTATTTTATGCAAATACCAATTGTACCCAGTAGAATAATAATAATAAAGTGACAATCGTTGTTGGTGGCACAACCATCAAAGATAAACTTAAATAGTCCTTCCATGTTACATTTAACTTATTTGCTCTGAGAATATTCATCCATATAAGAGAGGCAAGTGTTCCTATAGGTAATAACAATGATCCCATATCACTTCCAATAATGTTTGCGAGATAAATAGTCTTAAGAGTAATGGGTTCAAGTCCCATTTCAGTTAGTGTTATGGTACCAATCATTAATGCAGGATGATTATTAAAAACGTTAGAAAGAATAGAAACTAATCCTCCCATAATAAAGCTCGCTTGAAATAGTCCTTGGTTTACAATAGGTTCGCAAATTTGAACGAGCAACTCAGTTAAACCTATATTGTGCAAACCATAAATAATTACATACATAGAAAAAGCGAAGATGAGAATATGCCAGGGGGTTTTTTTCAAGATATCAATAGGATTTGTTCGTAAGTGATACCATCTCCAAATCAGCAATACAAGCGAGCCGAGTACTGCAACTAGTTCAATCGGAACAGAAACATAAGATGCTACAAATAACAGACAACGTATGACAAAAACAAAAAGTAATATTTTCAGCATAAATTTAGTACGTTGTCGCTTTGTTTCTACATTAACACCTGTTTTTAATGGATGAAATTGTTTAGTAAAAAAACTTTCCTCTATTTCATTTGCAGAGTGAGGTAATTTTTTTGGCAATTTATTTCTAACAACCAAATACATCAAACATGACATAAACAATAATCCCAACGTCGCCGGGACAAACATCATGGCTGTGTGCATATAAAGGCTCATATGAACGATCTTTAAGGCGATCAAGTTCACAATATTACTTACACCAATGGGAGCACTGGATGCAGTTGCAATGAGAGCTCCACTTAATAGATATGGTATTTGTTGATGAGGTTTAAGCCTAAGATTTTTTAGCAGGAGAATTAAAATAGGGGTTGTTATTAAGATGCTTCCATCATTATTAAATAAGAGGGTCATTAAAAAGCATAACAATTGAATATTCCAATATAAACGAGGACCTGATCCTTTTGATAAACTGACAAGTCTTGCAGCTGACCAGTGGAAAAAACCGAAACTTTCCAATATGACTGCCATGACAATCGTTGCCATTATGGTAATTGAGGCTCCACCGATTTTACTAATAATATCCAAGATATCTTCACGTGATACGATGCCGAGTAGTAATATAATTGCGGCCCCAACCGATGCAGGCCAAGCTTCATTCATTCCATTAGGTCTCCAGAATATGACTAACATGGTCATTAGAAACACAAAAACCGTCATTACAATTTCCAAACTCATACATTAACATTAACCTTTCTTCAAAAGTATTTTACTTGAATGTCCGTTTTCATATATATATTCAATTCTATTAAGAAGGAACAGGATATTAGGGCATTAATTTCATGATTTAACTAAGAAATTAGAAAAAGACCTTCTGTAAGTTTTTGAACATACGGAAGGTCTTTTGTAATTCACAAATTATATTATTTCTATCACAAGTCTAACCGATTTTCTTTTTACTCTTCTTCTTCATAATCTTTGAACGCAGCGGACACACGATCAAATTCTTCATCACTTTCAATCAGGGACAATTGCTCATCATCTTCCACTCTTAAAAAGAAAACATCAATATCCCCTTCAGAATCTTCATCGATTTCATCGGCAAAAGCAACTGCAGCATATTCCACATCATCTAAAGTTAAAGTTCCTAATACTTCAATTTCTTGCTCTTGATCGTTTTCATCCATTAAGGTGAAAATATCGCCAACTTCAATTTTTTCCATTGTTCATTCTCCTCCTAATTAAGTTGAATATTTTCTCATTCTAATTGTATACCCATTTTCGCCAAAAAAACACACGAAACCCTTGATAGGATTTCGTGTTTTCTGGCTAACTCTGTAAACTTGTATTGCTTACAGTTGATGCCATTTTCTTATATATAATCGTGCCTGCGATTAGAATCAGCAAAATTACCTGACCAGTCAACGTTTCAACTGATGGATAGAAGCCGATGAAATTTATAACTGGTAAATTAGAAATAATATGTGTCGGTAAGACATTCGTCAATTGCAACGTGTGTAAACTTGCACCGATAATTTTAAAGGCCAATAGGTAAATGAATACAGTAGCTACACCAAAGAACAAATGCAGAGGAATCTTTTTGCTGGCTCTCGCAAAAAAGAATGCTGTCGCAACTAAAATCAAAATCGCAAGGACAATCCCCAATATGAAATCAAACGTCGACATTTTCGGGGCAATTCCCATATAAAACACAACAGTTTCAGCACCTTCTCTGAATACCGTCAGGAAACTTAAAAATGTCATCGACCATACACTTTGCATCGACAATGCGTGTGTCATTTGTTTTGAAATGTAACGGTTCCATGATGTGACGGTAGATTTGCTATGCAGCCAAATGCCAACTCCCAGCATCATAACTGCAGCCGCTATCCCGACATAGCCTTCCATTACTTCACGGCTTGTTCCAATTGTTCCCGACTGAAACAACGTGGACATCAATATAGCTGCGATAACACTCACACTGATTCCAGTGCCCGCTCCAACATAAATATAACGCTGCATATCTTGTTGACCTGCTTTTTTCAAGAAAGCTATGAGTGCCGAAATAATCAATAATGCTTCCAATCCTTCACGAAGCAAAATTAGGGCTGAGTCCCAAAAACTATACGTCGTGTCTTGTTGAATGAAATCTATTTGCTGCTTAAAGGAATCTAATTTACCCGTAATTGCAGATGCTTCCACATCGTCACGCAATAAATCACTCACAAGAAGAGGTATACCAGATTCAATTTCGCTATACAACCTGGCATTTTTCGTACGGATTTCTCCTTCAACACCTGGCCAAATTGTGATGAATTTTTTCAACGATTCGGCTGCCTGATTGTAGTTTCCTTCTTCAATAGATGCTTTACTCTCATCCAACAAACCTGTCAGCGTCGTCAGCGAATAGTTTCCCGAGACTTCCGCATTCTTCACTTTTCCTGCAACAAAGTCCTGAATCGTTTGATTCAACGATTCAACTTGTTCCTTTAACTTAGTGACATCGAGCTCGTCACCAGCTAAAGAAATTCGCATGAATGACATTTGTGTTTCAATTTGTCCGTATGCTGCGATATTCTGTTCGCGAACAACCCGCTCGTTTTTCGTCCATTTTTTCAGGAAGATGGAATAAGCCTCTTGGATTTCATCTTTATCGCTAGAATCGATTGCTGTTTTCAAATCGTTAAGAGAAGGCTCTACTGCCTTCAGAAAGGCCTCACGATTGGCTTTTTCATCTACTGGATTTTCAGATTTCTCATAAGCTGTCAGGGCTTTTGATAAATCCGTCAATGCGGACAATCGTTTCTCGCTGGTTGTTGCACTCGAAGCTTTTTCTAGCGCTTCATTTACATCCGCGGATTCTTCCCCTTCTGTAATGTTCAGTTGCTTCCAATCCGTTTGAAAAGTCTCAATCGCTTCAGTAGCTTTTGCGTCATCGTCATTTTTTGTGCTCATAATGGCATCAGTAATAGCGATATATAAATGGCCAAAAGACTGTGCAGCAGAGACGTTGTTTTGAGAAGGAACAACGAGCAACATAGTTACTAGACTAAGTATCTTAAAGAATGTTAAAAAGTTGCTCACCGATATAGCTCCCTTTTTGTATACCTGGGAAGCAAGCAAAGACACCGCTACCTCGATGGGTAATATATTCGTTTAGCATATCATCACGTCCCAATGCGCTTTGAATGTTAATAAACTGTTTAGGATTTTTTTGGAATGAAATGAATAACAAGCCCGCGTCATACGCTCCTGTTTCATCAATCAAGCCACTTGAGTAGGAGAAACCTCTTCTCATAATTCGATCCTTCACTTTACGAGCAAGCGCCATATGTGAATTAGCGGGAATGTGAGGATTTCCTTTTTCATCCTTTGCATTTAAATCCACTTCATCAAATTCCTTCTTGCTCCCGAGTGGTGCACCACTATCGCGATGTCTGCCAAAAGTTGCCTCTTGTCCTTGAAGAGAAGTTCGATCCCATGTCTCTAAATGCATTTGGATTTTCCGCACGACTAAATAGGTTCCATTTGTCATCCAGCTTTTCGATTCATTCGGCTGAACCCAAACGACTTCCTTCATGTCAGAAGCACTTTTCGGGCTTGGGTTAACCGTGCCGTCTTTAAATGCAAATAAATTTCGAGGCGTTTCTTTTTTGTTTTTTCGCTTAGGCGTTGAAGTGAATCCAGTTTGCGTCCATTGCAACGAGACTCTTCCTGACGCTGCACGCACTAAATTACGAACTGCATGGAAAGCCACTTGTGGGTCATCGGCACAAGCCTGAATACATATGTCTCCACCTGCGTATTTTTCATCGATTTGATCTTTAGGGAAATGTGGCAATTCTTTCAGTTCAGCCGGACGTTTCAAACCTAGACCTAGCTTCTGGTTATTGAATAATGATGGCCCTACTCCGAACGTTAATGTCAGATTAGAAGCATCCAATCCTTTTGACTCTCCGGTATCTTTAGGTGGCGTAAATCCACCTTTAGAAAGCTCCTCGAGCTGCTCCCCGTTCATTAAACGTACTGCTAATGGAGTCCACATCTTAAACAATTCCTGCAATTCGCTTTGTGATTGAACAAGCACATTCAACGAAGCAAAGTAAACGTGGGATGGTGCATCTGTCGTAATACCCGACTGATGCTTCCCGTAAAATGAAATCTTATTTGTCGCGGTCGAGTCGTCTTCAAATATTTCAAAGCCGAGTGCTTTCGCCACGTTCCCCATTCCAGAAGCAAAGACAGCCGCTCCAGCTGCACTTGCCCCTGCAATTTTCAACATATCACGTCTTGAAATTTTCTTCTCCAACCACTTTTCATCGTTTGAGGTCATTTTACTCACTCCATTATTATGCCCATTTGACTAAGCGGTTCGCCTAGTTGGTTAACAGCGTCTGATAACAATTTTGTATCCTCTGAAGTCAACTCTTCATATGAAACAAACCCATTGTCGCCTGTTTCGTAATTTGCCAATAGTTCATTTACTGCATCAAATTTTGCTTGCAAGTTCGTCGCTAATTTTTCATCTTTTGCTTCGATTTTTGACTCTAGGATGTGGAAAATTTCTTCCGCACCTTCAATGTTTGCTTTGAAATCATATAAATCGGTGTGAGAGAAAATTTCTTCTTCCCCTGTAATTTTAGAAGTCGATACTTCATTTAAAAGATCCACTGCCCCGGTCATCATCAAGTCTGGTGTTACTTCTACTGTCTCAACACGTGCACGCAATTCTTTTGCGTCTGCTAATAATTGATCAGCTGTTTCTGCGTAACCTTCTGTTGTGTTTTCTACCCAAAGGCCGTATTCGATTTTATGGTAACCAGTCCAATCTTCTTTGCCTTTACCTTCTTCTTCAAGGTCTGCCAGGCGAGCATCGATACGAGGATCTAAATCTCCGAAGCTTTCAGCAATTGGTTCCGAGCGCTCAAAGTACATACGGGCAAGCGGGTAAAGTGCTTTTGCTTCTTCAATGTCTCCTGCTTTTACTGCCTCAACAAATTTTTCTGTCTCTATGACAAATTGATCCATTTGCTCAATCGCAAATTCTTTATATGTATCAACTTCATTTTGTAAGTCTACAGTTTCTGAAGCAGTTTCTGAAGCCGCTTCTGGCTTCGTAGCTTCTTCTTTTTCTGTGCAGCCTACTAAAGAAGTGCTAAGTAGCACGAATGATAAAAACGTCACAATTTTTTTCATGATAATCCTTCTTTCTTTTTGTTTATCTACTTTAACAATGATAATCATTATCAATGAGAAGTCAAGGGAAGTTTATGGGATATCTTGAAGGAAACGTTGCATAATACATATTTGACATATAAAACACGAAAATCCCTGAGGATCTTCGTGTTCTCTGCAATCTTGGGCGTACTATACCCCTTCTTATTTCGTTACAGTTATTGGACCATTATCTGTTCTCAACTTAATCAAAGATTTCCCATTGCCGTACGTCACATAGTTGTCTTTATCACCAAAGATGTTCACTAATCCATTATCCGTTTTAGCGTCAATCCTTGTATTTTTCGGTTCAGATTCAGTTTTAACCTCAATGCTACCGTTGTCTGTTTCTAAATCAATCGGCCATTCTATCTTATTTGTAATCAAGGAGATTTTCCCGTTATCCGTAGAGCCATTAATTTCCCCTTGGACATGGTCCAAAATAATTTTGCCATTATCGCTTTCAACGTTAACTGTTTTGGCTTCAACTTCCTTAACTTGTATCTGGCCATTGTCTGTCTCAAGCAATACCTTCTCGACCTGTAAATTTTCTACCATGATACGTCCATTGTCACTCTTTACTTGGAGGTCTTTATATTGTTTTTCCGGCACATTGACAGTGAGTTTCAAGTCACCTGTATGAAAATTGAACAAAGATAAAAATCGACGTTTCTGTTTTAGTTGAACGGTAAGTGTATCCCCTTTTACATCTACATTAAAAATGTATTTCTTCTTTTTATTAGCACCTGTATATTCAACAGTGGCTTCTGAGCTTTTGGTCGGTACAATAATCACTTCCGCATTGTTTGTTGTAACTTCAATGTTTGTAAATGATGAATCTTCTTGAACTGTCTTATTGTCGCTCCCGGCAATCACTCTCATTGTATTGAACATGAACGTCATGCCACCTGCCATCACAATCAATAGGATTAATGAAATGACGAGTTTATTTTTGAAAATCATCGTGTGTCCGCTCCCTTTTCTTTATCTTGCATTAAACGTAATCTGTATGAATTCATTGCGCATTCTCCGAGTTGATCGAGCAGATTGTAATTTGCAAATGCACCAACAACCGCTCCTATACCAGGCAGCATTTGAAACATTTTCACTAAATCGATGTAATCACGGTATTCCTGTTGAAATTCTCGCCAGTCCAAGTCTGCGACTAAAGATTTCTGTTCCTCCCAGTTTTCAATAATACTCAATGTTTTTTTTCGTTTTTCTTCGCTTGAAAAGGCCAACAGAAAAATATGCAGGATAAAGAGACGTTCCTCTGGTTTAGTTGTATCAAATCCATACACAGATGCAGCTTCAAACAAAAACTTCATTTTAATGGATAACAGCAGTGGAAAGTCGGCAATTCCCAGAAGTATTCCCCCAGCACCTGTTCCCGCTCCTTCAATCGTCGCCGTTTTTCTAAATGTGGAAAGCTTTTGCTTAAATAGTTCGTCTCGCTCATAAAGACTTAATTCCGTTGATAACCGTTTTTTCGTCGTAATGTTCGATCCTGCGAGCGTTGCTTTCACCATGTTTTTTATGCTTTCAGTCATCACTTTATGAAATTTTTCTGGAAGAAGGCCATTGATTCTCGTCTGTGCATTCTTGGATACTCGGCTTATGAGACCGGATTGTCTTGTCATTTTCCGCTTCCAAATTATCAGTTCTTGTTCAACCTTTATCGTATAATCCACCAATTGTTCATCCCTTCTCTACTCACAATCATTTATATCATTCCATTAAGTTTAGCCTTTTCATCAAGTGTTCAAAATGAACCTAGGGAGTGTTTACTTCTACGTCTTGAGGCTTAGTAGCGGCTGAAAAACATCAAACAACAGTTTTAGAACCCCCCTCCCCTCCAATGAATAAATACACCCCAAAAACACATACTATATGTATGTCAAAAAAATAGGAGATTTAAAATGATATATAAATATTTTAAGGATTCTTCGGGCGAATATTTAGGAATTAGAGAAGAATACACATACTACGTGTTCATTCCTGTTAATAAAAATAATGAAGAAATAATTACGTTATTTGAGAATGCGAAATATAAAATTAACGATCATTATCAAAAAAATAAAGAAGAAATCCATCAAATGAAAATGTATTTAGATGAAGATCCAAGTATAGTAGACAGAATTAATGCGATTAAAAATTATCAAAGTATCTTTTCCATCAGTCACGAAAAATTCCTTTCTTCATACCCTGGTTAATCAATGAAAGCAGCTTGATGTTTTTCCGGTGTCTGAAGAATATCCGAATATGAGAAATAAATAACGTTATATCGTAGTTCAAGAACAGCTGAAATTGCATTTTCAGCTGCTGTTTTCTGTAAGTTGTGTTGATTCTATGATTATTGAAAGGATATAAAACACTTATGCAGCCGATGCTCGTTCTAGAAGCAGGTTATAAGGATCCAGTCGTTGTAGAGAAGCAGTACGGTCCAGTCGTGCCGGTCTTGCCGTATGATTCCGAGGAGCAAGTCATTGCCGAAGCGAATGACAGCAGCTATGTCCAAACGTCATCCGTTTGGGGCGAAGAAGAGCATGCGATTCGTGTTGCCCGGCTTCGATATCCGCCGGCGTGAAACAGTCAGGTATGGGCCGGGAGTTCGGTTCTGGCTCCTTCAAGGCTTATGTAGAAGAACACGTACTGACTGTTCCTAAATCAGGTGAGCTTCCTTATATTCCTGAATAAAAAATACAAAAAAATGGCCTTGGATTGTCCAAGAGCCATTTTTTCAATTTGATTTAATTTATTGAGACATCATTCTATTTTATAAAGTCGAAACCGAGCAGAACAAAAAAGACGATCGATATTCAGGTGGATTTTTCCTCGAATCCACTAAATAAACGTTTTCGGTTATTACCATTCCTACACTCTATATTTAATAGCTAGTCCTTTTAAGAAATTACGGGCGTATTTATCCCCGCACTCTTTATAATTCTTGTGTCCTTCTTTTCTCAATAAAGCGCCTAACTCGCCTTTTGTTACAGTGACGCCTGCGCTTTCTAATATGTCGAGCATATCCTCACTTGTTAATTCAAGTGCGATTTTCAACTTCTTCAGAAGAAGGTTATTCACTCTTTCATTGGTTATTGCAGGTCTTTCAGGTTGCCCTGGTTTCGGCTCTTGTTTTCCTCTTTTAAACGTAACAAATCCATTTAAAAATGACTCCATCATCACATTATCACATTTAATATTTTCTTCATTCTCGTCATCATCATAATCAATTTCATCATAATAATCGTCTTTAGATTTTGTGAGAATCAGCAACACTTCTTCTTTTGTAAATTCCATGCCACCTAGTTTAAATATCTCAACCATATCTTTATTTTTTATGTCCAGAGCATATCTTAGTCTGATTAAAATATCATTATTATCCATCAATAAACCTCCTGTCACATTGCCTGTTTATACGGCTACACGCATTCTATTTCACCCTTATGATAGCACAAAAAATTAACTTTAATTCAAATATCCCTATGCTTCACTCCCTTATATAGTTTCACCACGGAAGAAAAGGCCATCCACTAGTTCAGTAAACTGGTGAAAAGCCTTTTATAATCTTTACTACATTCATACATCGAATCTAGACTTAATAATAAATTTCAAAATGGTTAAAAACAGAGAAGTTTAGCTTAGCCCTTCAAATAGCAACACTCTTGCAGGTGAAGCGTCTGTACCCATTAATTTTAATGGTGCTGCCACCATAAAATATTGCCCTTGCTCAATTTCCTTTAAGCGAAGTCCTTCTATTATAATGATGTTATTTGCAAATAACGTTTTATGCGTTGGATGCCCTTCTTGGCTTCTTTCGATTCCAAGTGCATCAATTCCAATCCCTCGAATACCTACCTCAGAAAGATATTCTGCACCATCTTGTGCGAGGAAAATAAAATCAAAATTAAATGTTTCCTCAAATGAATTTTTCGTTTTTAATAAAACAAAATCGCCCTTTTGAATGTCAAACCCTTCTAAGTCCGCTTTTGAAACTCCATTTTCCACTTCAGTTAAATCGAATACTTTACACTGTCCTACAAGATTGTCTAATGGAATCGTTTCAAACGTATCACCATTAGTGACCATGTGTAGTGGGGCATCGATATGTGTTCCTGTATGTACGTCGAAATCAAGCCGTGTTTCAGTCACATATCCATTAGTTATTGTATTTAATTTTGGTTGTTTTTCCGGTTTGTTCTTGTACACGGTCATTCCTTCATAAATTGCACCTGTTACATCATGCATTTTCATATTTAATCAACCCTTCCACTATCCAATATATTTTCTAGTTATAAAGCTATCCTCGCATGTCATTTGTGAAATTGTCTAGTGAAACTGCTTTGTTCTCTATAAACATGGCTTAACTATAGGATCTATTAAATGATGTTGTTATTCGTAACTGAACTGGGAAGACCACGCAGTGAGGACGATGTTAATTCGAAGGTTTCTTTGTTCACTCAATTTCGCTTATGTATCTTAATTCCTCCCTTTATGAGCAAACTAAAGTATACTTTTATACACTATTTGTTTTTAATGTGCGTACTTACATAATTCGGATGAAGTTAGTATACTGAGAACTGATTATCAGTAATGGTTTAAACAAAATACTGATTGTAAAAGTTGGAGGTAATTGAATATGAGGAACGATAATCTCGAAGAAGGATTTGACCTGAAAGATCGTTTACTTGATTTCCAAGAAGAATGGTTTATGCAAGACATTACCTTTGTTTTATTTGGAGCAACAGGAGACTTAGCACAACGAAAATTATTTCCTGCTTTATATAATTTACACCTTGATGGTAAATTACCCGATACCATTTCTATAGTTGCTTTAGGCAGAAACTATTTTTCAAACGAAGAGTTTCAGTCCAAAGTGAAAAAAGCGCTTCAAGCATATTCTAGAAGAGCTGTACAACCATCTGGTTTGCAAGATTTTTTAACCAAATTTCGGTACTGTTCATTTGATGCGACAGACAAAGATTCCTATCAACATTTGCACGAGCTCATCGAAAACAGAGAAAATGAGTTAGGTATTCCACAAAACCGACTATTCTATTTGTCTGTTGCCCCAAGTCTGGTTGATGTTATTACGTCAAATCTTAATTCAAGTGGAATATGCCAAAACAAAGGATGGAAGCGTCTCATAGTGGAAAAACCATTTGGAAGTGATCTAGAGACGGCCAGACAATTAAATAATAACTTGAGCAAGACTTTCAGTGAAGATGAAATCTACAGAATTGATCACTATTTAGGAAAACCAATGGTCCAAAATCTTGAAACCTTAGTTTTGGCCAACCCAGCACTGAAATCATTACTAGATCGTAAACAAATTTCGAATGTCCAAATTACAGCAAGTGAAACTGTTGGGGTTGAAACTCGGGCTGATTATTACGATCGGGCAGGAGCCATTCGTGATATGGTTCAGAACCATCTTCTTCAGTTAGTTATGATGACAGCCATTTACCTTCCAGAGAAAATAACGGCAGAAGAAATTCGAGTGAAAAAGATGGAAATTATTGAATCTCTTCGACCAATCCTAAAAGAAAATGCATACCAGGATGTTGTCCGCGGTCAGTACGAATTTGGAGAGATTCAAGGTACTCCAGTTTATGGCTATAAAGAAGAGCCTGGTGTTGATGGTTCCTCAAAGAATGATACTTATTTCGCGGCTCGCTTATATATTGATAATCCATCTTGGAGTGGAATACCTTTTTATATACGCACGGGGAAAAGAATGAATGAGAAGTCTACACGGATTGTCATTGAGTTTAAGAACAAGATGAAAGATTCAGATGTGCTACAAGGAATCACTCCGAATTTATTAATCCTCGAGATTAGTCCAAACGAAAGTATTTCTTTACGGGTGAACATGAAAGATCCTTCTAGTAATCGTTTTGAACCTGCATGGATTAACTTCTCGACTAATTCGGAAAGTCAGCCGGAAGCATATGAACTTCTTCTATTTGATGCAATGCTCGGTAATGCAACCTTCTTCTCCCATTGGAAAGAAGTTGAATTATCATGGAAGTGGATCCAACCGTTATTGGAAGCATTTCAGGAGGATCTGTTGCCTTTATATTCTTATCCTGCAGGCTCAACAGGTCCAGATGAGGCAAACCAACTATTGCTGTCCGATGAAATTAAGTGGTGGTAGAAAAAAACAGTCAAAATCAAAAGGAGTGAAGAAATATGACAGTTTCATTTGATTTCACCAATGTTTTATCGTTCATGAAAAACAGTGAACTTGAAAATCTAAGTGAATTTGTAAAACAATCGCATAATCAAATTCACCAACAAACAGGACCAGGTTCTGACTACTTAGGGTGGGTTAACTGGCCACTTACCTACAATAAAGAGGAATTTGCCAGAGTGAAGCATGCTGCTAAACGAATTCAACAACAGTCAGACGCGCTCATAGTTATTGGTATTGGTGGTTCTTATCTAGGGTCTAAGGCAGCCATAGAGGCTTTAGCACATACGTTTCATAATCAAGTCAAAGAGAATACACAAATATATTTTGCTGGACATAATATTAGCTCGACCTACATCGAACATTTACTACAAGTGTTAGAGGGAAAAGACATTTCTATTAATATTATTTCCAAATCAGGGACAACTACAGAGCCTGCGTTAGCATTCCGTATTTTCCGCACGTTTATGGAGAAGAAGTATGGGAAAGAAGAGGCAAAGAATCGAATTTATGTGACTACCGATGAGAGCAAGGGTGCTCTTCGGAAGCTTGCGGTCGAAGAAGGTTACGAAACATTTGTTATTCCGGACAACATAGGGGGACGTTACTCAGTTCTGACTCCTGTTGGTTTACTGCCAATCGCAGTAGCTGGTCTTAATATTGACCAAGTGATGGATGGAGCAAAAGCTGCATACCACAAATATAATGATCCCGTTCTTGCTACAAATGAAAGTTACCAATATGCCGCAGTAAGAAATATTTTCTATAATAAAGGAAAATCAATAGAATTGTTTGTAAGCTATGAGCCTCGTCTGCACTTTGTAGCGGAATGGTGGAAACAGCTTTTCGGAGAAAGTGAAGGGAAAGATGAAAAAGGTCTCTTCCCAGCTTCAGTTAACTTCTCAACGGATTTACATTCGATGGGCCAGTATGTTCAAGAAGGGCGTCGTCTTTTCATAGAAACAGTTCTACAGGTTAAAAATTCTTCAATCGAACGTATCATTCAAGAGGACGTCGACAATATGGACGGTCTGAATTTCTTAACTGGAAAAACAATGGATGAAGTGAACAAAAAGGCAGCACTCGGAACTACCCTCGCTCACATCGATGGAGGTGTTCCAAATTTGTTAATAGAGCTAGACGAACTCAATGAATTCACCTTTGGGGAAATGGTCTATTTCTTCGAAAAAGCTTGTGCAATAAGTGGAACTTTACTCGGTGTAAATCCATTTGACCAGCCAGGAGTTGAAGCTTACAAAAATAATATGTTTGCGTTACTTGGCAAAGATGGTTTCGAAAAAGAAAAAGAAGAACTAGAGAACCGCCTATCCATATTAGGTTAAAAGGAATGAGGTAAGGATATGATGAAACAACAAATCGGTGTTATTGGTTTAGGCGTGATGGGATTGAATCTTGCGCTCAATATGGAAAGTAAAGGCTTTTCGGTATCTGTCTATGATTACTGGACAGATAGAACAGAAGAATTATCCAACAAAGAAGCGAAAGATAAAAATATTCACGGTACTTACAGCATAGAAGATTTCGTCGCTTCTTTAGAAGCACCACGCAAAATATTATTGATGGTTAAAGCTGGAGATACAACGGATACGGTCATTGAGTCTCTTATCCCTCACCTTCAACAAGGCGATATTATTATGGACGGCGGAAATTCATTCTTTGAAGATACGAATAGACGTACAGCTAACTTAAAAGAAGTAGGTCTACATTTCATTGGTGCCGGAGTTTCGGGTGGAGAAGAAGGAGCTCGTAACGGCCCTTCTATTATGCCAGGCGGATCGAAAGAAGCTTATGAACAGGTTGAACCAATTCTTAATGCCATTTCTGCTAAAGTAGATGGTACTCCTTGCAGTACCTACATGGGACCTGATGGGGCAGGACATTATGTGAAGATGGTTCATAACGGAATTGAGTATGGAGATATGCAACTGATCTCTGAAGCTTATTTCATCATGAAACATGCTCTTGGTCTTTCAACTCAGGAATTGCATGAAATATTTGCCGAGTGGAACAAAGGCGAGCTTGATAGCTATCTTATCGAAATCACTGCGGACATTTTCACTAAGATCGATGAAGAAAGCGGAAATCCACTCGTTGATCAGATTTTAGATGTTGCCGGCCAAAAAGGGACAGGAAAATGGACAAGTCAAAATGCTCTGGATTTGGGTGTTTCTCTCCCAATCGTTACAGAGTCCGTATTTGCACGATTTATTTCTTCTGTTAAGGAAGAGCGCGTTGCAGCAAGCAAAATTCTTAAAGGCCCTGAGTCGAAAAAGTATGCAGGGGATTCAAAAGAATTGATTGAAGCGATTCGTAAAGCTTTGTATATGAGCAAAATTTGTTCATATGCACAAGGATTTGCCCAAATGCGTGCAGCATCCGAGGAGTATGGTTGGAACATTCCTTATGGGGATGTAGCTATGATTTTCCGCGGAGGTTGTATCATTCGTGCACAGTTCTTACAAAAGATTAAAGAAGCTTTTGACAAGAACAGCGACTTGCCTAACCTATTAGTTGATCCGTACTTCCAAGAAATCGTAGGAGAATATCAGAGTTCCCTTCGCGAAGTACTAGGCTTAACAATTCAACAAGGCATTCCAACGCCTGCTTTCTCAAGTGCATTAGCTTACTATGATAGCTATCGTACTGAGACATTGCCAGCCAATCTTATCCAAGCACAGCGCGATTACTTTGGTGCACATACCTACCAACGTACAGACAAAGATGGCGTATTCCATACTGAATGGTCAGCTAAATAATGATAAACAAAAAGCATCTGTTGCCGAAACAACTCAGAATCGTTTCGGCAGCTGATGCTTTTTCATGTCGATTGTACGTTTTATGCGAAAACAAAAAAATGCCCGTAAAGACATTCTGAGTTTTAAAATATTTTATTAGAATGTCAATTCAACTGAAATCCGCTCTTTACCACTACTTTCGTAGATTTCTCCATTCCCCAAAACAACTTCGAATGGTGAATCTTTTTCATTAACTTCTTTTAAATGAATGACTACATCCCAAACGACTATATCCCAATATCCTGTGATTGCAACAGGGAGAGCAATTTGATCACCATTCTTAAATTTAAGAATCACCTTCACCTTTTTCTCCCCCCCTCCCGTTTTACTATTATTCTACGTAAGGATATCGATTTTATTTAGGTAAACAAAGAAAACGCCCAGGTGGACGTCCTCTAAGTCGTGTGATTTCAACACTTTTTCCATTTTTTATGGTTTAACATAATAGAGCATCATTAAAGATATTTCACCTCTGAAAAGTTTTTAATAAGTAGGGATTCATCTATATGATTCCCTGTTCTCTTATCAACAACTTTTCTCCAAATTTCATTTTCCCGAAAATTTTTGCCGCTAATTTTTAGAAATCTATGGTTTCTCTCCTGAATATGATAAGAAAATCTCCATTCTTTATTAGTAGAAATTGTCCCTTTTAAATGATTACTTGTTACCCAAATTCTAATTTGGAAAGATTGATTAGTTGGATTTCTAAATCTTAAATCTATGTAATTGTAAAACACACTTGCACCACTTCCAAAAGGAAGAACTCTTCCCTCGTCAGGAAAGGGGTCAAAGCTATGATGGTGTCGTTCTGTTACTTCTAAGGGGGTATGAAGAACCATCCAATAAAGAAGATTTGCTAGTTGACAAATTCCACCTCCGACACCTGTTTTAACTTCACCCATTGAAAGTTGCATCCCCTCAATATATCCTTTTCTCTTAGTTGTTTTTCCGACTAATTCCCAAAAAGAAAAAACTTCTCCAGGATTTATTATGATGCCGTCAATTTTACTAGCTGCCAGTTTTAGATTAGTGATTTTATTTTCTTGGAGCTGTGGATCACTATTTCCTAATTTTCTTCTTAAGAGTGATTGGTGTTTCTTACAAGTAAATGGATAAGTATCCATTCCATAATTTTTAGCAAATCTCCTTTTATCCTTTATATTTCGAACATATCGGAAAAGCCGCTTTTGGCTTATTCTGAGACGATAAAATATAGGATGTATTTCCGATATTCTCATGTTCCCCCACCTCTGGTCCTTAAAGATGAATTTTTTAATATTCTATTCTCTGTTATTCAACGAAAGCACCAGTTAGTTGAAGAAATCATTCCTTATTGACAAACCTATAGACTTCTTCAGCTGAACTACTGGTTAGTGTGTAAATAGTGGTCGTGTCTTTTCTATTCATAATCGTTCCTGCTTCTTCCGTTATCCAAAGTGAGTAAAACTCTTCATCAAAACTAAAGCTATACATTGGATTTGCCATATTAGCAATACCAGGTACCTTTTTTGAATTGTTTACTGCTCTTTCAAAAATTCCTATTTCTTCTGCACCTTTTAGTTCTAAATGTCTCTTCTTAATGTCAGAGTTTGCACCAGAATTACTTTCAGCCGCTACTCCACTTATTTCATTCTTTGATTCTTGAGAACAACCGAATAATGCAAAACCAATTATGGCAAATAATATAAGTATTTTTTTCATAATTCTCCCCCCTTTAATTAGACAGTAATTTTATAACAAAGTTACAAAATTTTCTTTATACTAACCGTCGCCGGGTTGATTCTGCGCTCCCCACAAAAAAATAATCCGGAACAGGTAGCGAGGGATGCCTGTTCCGGAACATGGTTAAAAATTATTGCCAGCTGACCGTGCCGATGCGGTCAATCTTGAATTGCATAGAACCCGTCGGCTGGATATAGAAATACATCAAGTTTTCACCGTTTACAAGTGGGCCTTTATAGCCTGGGGCAAGTTGGGCAGTGAATTTAACCAGGAATTCCACTTGGTTGTCGCTGCGGTTTACTTCAGTCATTTTTTGGAATTCGACTTTTTTGATGCCTTTTCTGAATTCTTCCACATTGAATGTGGAAGAGGCCAGGAATTGTTCTTTTACTACTTTGGCATCAACCAGCAGATAATTGAAGAAGATGAAAGCAGGATTCACATTGCCAGGAATGTCGAGATCACAGTATGGCGCTTTGCTTACTCTCCACCCCGCCTTGTCTTCGAACTGGTATTCGACGATGTACATAAGCACATCACCTGATTCGCCAAATGGCACAGTTACGCGATAGAACTTCGTGTCTTTCACGGTTTTTATGAATTCGACTTTTGATTTTGCCCATTGAGCCATCGAACCTCCGTCCGCTTCCAATTGCGCGAGTTTGCCTTTGTATTCGATGATTCCACGCTCTTTGAAGAATTGCTCTGCAAGGGCAGGCGTCATGGATTGTTTCAAGTAAGCTATCAGTTCATATTTCGTGTCTATGTCGCTGGATAGATAACGGTAAGTTTTACCGTCGTGGCTGAATGTTTTGTATTCGCCTTCACGGTAAGCACCGCCCTTTTGGATATAACTTTCCGCTTTACCATATTTCGTTGCCAGGTCCAAAGCTAGTGCATCGTTCATGACATTGTTGATATCAAGTATAGGTTCCTTGCTAATCCGCCATCCGATTTTTTTGGTGTATTTATACTCCACGATATAGCTTTGCGTGGTCTTTGAATCCCCAACAGGAACCGTCAAACGAAATACTTTTGACTTGCTTTCGGATTTGATTAGTTGAGCTTTGGCTTTTGTCCAGTTAAGCAAAGAACCACCATCAGCCTCGACTTGCGCAAGTTTTCCATTGTATGAAATAATCCCTTGGTTTTTGATGAATTGTTCTGCTGCAGCTGGTTCAAGTGATTTCCCAAGCAGGGCGAGCAGCTCTTTTTTCGTATCAATTGAAGAGGACAGATAACGGTACGTCTTTCCATTTTGCTTGAATGTTTTGTACTCGCCGTTTTTATAATCCCCACCACGCTGTACATACGCCGAAGTTTTGCTCCATTCCACTGCAAGACTTACTGCTTGGTTTGTTGTGAAATCAATCTTCTTATTGTGAACTGGCTGTATGATTTTTGAGTATTCAGTGGCTGATGCAACATTATTTTGAAACAATGGGACGATGGTCAATGCAGCTGTTAATCCGAGACATAACATTGTTTTCCCTTTTTTCATCTTTAATTTTACCCCCATTTTTTGTTTTTATTACCAACATTTTCTTAGACGAAAAATGCTGGCATACAGTTTCACTAAATAAAAAAAATTTTGATATTTCTAATTTTCCGATCTCATTTCAAACGTTCTAGCTCTGGAAATAATGACTGAGATAGGAACAGATCTCGACGGTAACGAAAGCTTTTTATGGAAAATGGCCATGTCACAAAGCTGAAGACGCAACGAAAATTGTCTATTTGTACGTTACGAAAGACATGAAAAAAGAGGCCACCATTAAGTTAGAAAACTCGTGGAAGACCTCTAAATTTTTTTTAAAAAAGAACGTACTTTCGGTAACATATTACTGTTGATGACAGTATACTGTCATTAACAGTAATATTCGCTGGGAAAAATTTCACATTTATTTTAGGAGGTTATAATTTCATGAAACATACAGGGAGACATACAGGTGCATTTCTTTTGCTGTTTTTAACAGAGGGTGATAGCTATGGCGGGAGACTTCTGCAGAAATGTGAAGAAGAGCTTCCCCTCAATCCAATAGATAGTGCCATCTTATATCGCACATTAAAAACATTAGAGAAAGAAGGTGCTGTTGAGTCTTATTTGGACACATCTAATCAAGATAAGCCGATGAAAATGTACAAAATTACTACAGTTGGAAAAAGAAAATTAGAAGATTTTCAAATAGATATCGAAGAAAAAATTAAGAATTTATCATTTTTCTTAAATAAATACAAAAAATGGAGGGAGTCTAATCATGATTAATGGTGCTATCCTTTACGGTATAGCTATTATTCTTATCAGTATTTCTTTTATAAAAGATCGAAATAAAACAAAAGATGCTCTATTAAAGTCATGGAAAAGCTTTCGTAATATTATACCTGACATGTTATCAATTATGCTTTTTGTTGGCCTATCACTATCTATTTTAACTCCATCCTTAATTTCTTCAATCATTGGAGAAAAATCTGGATTGATAGGTATTATTTATTCGACATTACTCGGATCTATTGCACTAGTTCCTAGCTTTGTTGTATTTCCTCTTGGACATACGTTAGTCCAAAATGGTGCAGGACTCCCTCAAGTAGCTGTATTAATGTCTACATTAATGTCCGTAGGAATCACAACTTTACCTATGGAGCAAAAGATATTCGGACGTAGCTTTGCCTATTCTCGCAACGCATCTGCATTGTTAATGTCTCTAATATTTTCATATATTATTTGGCTGGTGATGGTATGAATATATTAAAAAGATATCGTTTCTTTTTGATTTTATTATTTGGGCTAATTATCCTTACTTTTATAAACCAATCCGTGGGATGGAATGCATTTCAATTAACAGGAAAAAGCATTTTAGATATGCTGATTCTACTCCCTCCTGTCTTAATATTCGTAGGCTTGCTTGACAAATGGGTGGAGAAAGAAACACTAATTAGATATATGGGAGAAAAATCCGGCATCTATGGCATTTTGTTCTCCCTATTATTAGGAGTAATTGCAGCTGGTCCCCTCTACGTAGCTTTTCCAATTGCGGCACTTTTATTAAAAAAAGGGGCAGGCATACGGTACATTGTATTTTTTTTAGGAGTTTGGACAACCGCAAAATTACCAGTTATTATATATGAATTTGCTTCATTTGGAGTTAAATTTACACTCATTCACATATGTTTTGGTTTATTATTTTTCTATTTAATGGGTATTATTTTCGAGAAATTTTATGACCATCGACAATTGTTAAAGTATGATATAACTAAAGAAGTTTAGATTTAGATCAATAAGTCTTTAATCCCTCAATTCCAGATTCTTTTGCTACACACAGGAGCCCCTTTAGTTCAATAAGTTCAACAAAAAATACGTTAATCCTTCTTTCTATAACCTTAACACCTAAACAAAAAACGCCAAAAACCCTTATATATCAAGGGTTTTTGGCATTATAGGAATGGTGGGTTATTTGCGTTAAAACGGTACATGCGGAGCATACCTGTAAATACTGAAAGCTAATGTCTTTTCTCAGACGTTAGCTTTTTTCTTTTTTCTTATTCAACTAAAGCATCCGTTAGTTGAACAAGACTTATTGAAGTGTTGACATATACAGAAGAATTAGGAGGAGACATCGTAATGAAAGTCATAAAGACAATTGTGTAATGTGCAACGGGAAAGTACGGGATATTATTTAGATTCGGAAGAAGGCGTTTGGTGTAAGAGTTGTGCTGAACAAGAATCGGATTATTGACATAAAATGCGAATAAGAAAGGGGGGGTTGAATTTGTTGAAATTCTTAGTTGTTTCGTTATTGATTGTTTCTTATATAGATACAATTCGGATTGCCAAACCTTCAAAAAACCAAGTTAAAGGGGTTCATCACGATGCTCTTTGGGCATCTATTCACACAATGGCGTATGGTTTGGCGGTAGCATTTATTTTATTTGACTTATAACAGTATTTAATTAGTTCGCAGTTCAACCATACTCCGCTTCTTCAACTAACCTTCCCCGTTAGTTCAATAAGAAAAATGCTTTACTTCTTCTTGAAGTAAAGCATCCGTTACATCCGTTAGTAAAAATACCTATAAGTGGTCAGTCTAAAATCTATTGTACACTTTAGTTCAAATTGAATAATTCCGAAATAATTTCAGCACTTCCTGGAGAAAACATAAATAATGAGAATGAAATAAATAATAGTCCTACAAATACCAAGCTAAATTTTTTATTCCCAAGTAGCCCCTTAACTACTAAAAATAATCCTACAAATAATATTAAGAAATACCAAAAGCCCATAATCTCCCCCCTCGTTTAACTTAATAAAATGACGTTACCGTTCACTATAAAGTTCATTCTTGCTTATTGAAGTAAACTGCCCCGTTAGTTGAATAAGTTCAACAAAAAAGCGTTAATCCTTCTTGGATCAACGCATCTCGTTAGTTGATTAAATTGTTTTCTAATCTTATTATCCTAGTGTGTCTATGTCACTTTTGTATTCTAAAATATCCCCAGGCTGACAGTCCAAAGCCTTACAAATAGCTTCTAAAGTTGATAATCGAATTGCTTTTGCCTTTCCATTTTTCAATATAGAAAGGTTAGCCATTGTGATTCCAACCCTCTCCGAAAGTTCTGTTACGCTCATTTTTCTTTTAGCCAACATCACATCAATATTGATTATAATCGCCATTTTACTCACCTCAGACCGTTAAATCATTTTCTGATTTTATATTTATGGCATTTATTAATATCTTTTGAAGAACAGCAGCAAAGACTGCAATCACAATTGAAGCAAAAATAATGACCATTCCGATTACTACGAGTCCAGGGGCATCGTCTGAATCTGCTACGAGAAATATGGCTGGCAATACTGCCACATATAAGATACTGATTGTGATTGCACAGTATTTTATATTCTTTAAAGCCTTTACAGATAATTCCGAGAAAGCTTCGTTCTTGTCAATATAGCTTAAAAGTCTTAAAGCCTGATACAGAGCGAAGAAAAACGGAATCGCCGTTGCATACATACAGATTAAAACAGGATATTGCAAATAAGCCAGCCCATTTTCGAATTCTGTGTAAAGGTCAGCGAACTCAGGCAACACAAATATACATAAAGCAAGAATCGGAATTCCCATAAGAAAAATAACTACCTTTAAAAAGAGTGTTTCTCGTTTCATATAAAGCACCTCTCCTATTTATCTTCAATTTGATTTTAACAGGATATTTATCGTTTCACAATAAATTATTATCCTTTCCAATTCTATTCTTGCTGTTATATAAATATTCCTTTAATTTCAGACAATGAAAAAGCATTCCCCTTTGAATGACATCAGTATTCGAGCTAAAGAAATAAAAAAGAGGCATCACATAAACTTGAACAATTTATGTGAAGCCTCTAATCATATATACTATGTTAGCAAAATTACATTACAATATCCGCTGCTCTTCTACCTAACTTAAGATGTCTAGTGGTGAATTGTTGAAACTGATCCTTTGTAGTCAATACTGTAAGAATAGAACTTAAGAACAGAGCAATATAGTTTACATACTTATCTATATTTAAGCCTAATATAAAAGTTACGCTTGTAGCTGTAATAACCATTTTTAACTTATGCCATAAAGCTTTCATCACTCAATATAAACATCTCGATTTAATTACTTAAGTATAAATTCAACCTTGAGGTATTAGATTCCTTTTAATAATGAGCTTAAAAAATACACCTCAACTAGTGTTAACGATGTTGCGCATAATGTTCCAACTGTAAACAAACAATCTCTTACATGCTAAAGAATTTTTTTATAACAGAAATAAATAAAATTAAAAAGTATTACTTATATTCGTTATTTTCTAAAATAATCACTTGATCCTTATTGTTTTGGGCTATTTGTTTTGTATTTTCTACCAGCCGAAAAATATTATCACAACATTGTTTTGCACCAATAACTAATAATGGCACACCAATAAAATCAATTTTTAATCCTCTAGAAAAAAAACCCCCAATCGACATCGCTAATGGTACAGTGGGTGATGTATTGGAGAAGATTATTTGTTCATGAAATTGATGTTTACTTTGAATCAATGAAATTAAATTTTTCATTGCTGGAACAACGAGTTTAGAAGATTTTCGACCTATTGTATACACTGAGTCTCCATTTTCATCTATCCCATGGAAAATGATGTTTCCAAAATCCTTTTTAGTTAACTTATTGAAATAGTTTACACTTAATATTTCTTCTTTTGTCAGTTCTCGTTCTGATTGGATAATTTCTTTTAAATGATATGCAGCTGCCAGAGCTGTAGTATGAGTTCCACCATAGTCATTTTATATATAAATCACAATATCATCCTTTGAATTGTTTTCTTAGATTATTATGGGCATTAAATCTAAATCTAAATCTAAACTCAATTCTATTGATTAACAATTAATAAATTTACATAAAAAGCAACGCTAGCTTATGCTGCGTTTAATATTCTGAGAGCGAAATAAAAGGAACGTCCGGGTAGAAGTTCCTTTTAATTTCTACACATAACTAAGGATAGAAAAAAAAGAGGCTTCTCAAAAGTTCAGTGAACTCATGAAAAGCCTCTCAAAATCAACTACAAATTAAAATCACGGCACCATTCCGGCACCAAAAACTTTCAAGTCTTAAAAGCATTGATATATCAACATTTTCGAGACTATATTACATCATGCCGCCCATTCCGCCCATGTCAGGCATACCGCCGCCTGCATTTTTGTCTGGGATTTCCGCTACTACAGCTTCAGTAGTTAGGAACATGGCTGCTACAGATGCTGCGTTTTGAAGTGCAGAACGAGTAACTTTAGTTGGATCCACGATACCCGCTTCCATCATGTTCACCCATTCGCCGTTTGCTGCGTTGAAACCAATACCGATTTCTTCACGTTTCAAACGATCCACAATGATTGAACCTTCAAGACCTGCGTTGTTTGCGATTTGACGAACTGGCTCTTCAAGAGCACGAAGAACAATTTTCACACCAGTTGCAACGTCACCTGTTGCATCTGAAGTTACTTCCACAACTTTGTTGTAGACGTTAACTAGTGCAGTACCACCACCAGAAACGATACCTTCTTCAACAGCCGCACGTGTAGAGTTCAGTGCATCTTCAATGCGAAGTTTACGCTCTTTTAGTTCTGTTTCAGTTGCTGCACCGACTTTAATCACGGCAACACCACCTGAAAGTTTTGCTAAACGTTCTTGTAATTTTTCTTTATCGAATTCAGAAGTAGTATCTTCTAATTGTGAACGGATTTGGCTTACGCGACCCGAAATTTTTTCTGGTTGGCCAGCACCTTCAACGATTGTTGTGTTTTCTTTCGTTACCACAACTTTCGCTGCGCGACCTAATTGAGTGATGTTAGCAGACTTCAAGTCTAAACCAAGTTCCTCAGTGATTACTTCGCCACCTGTAAGAACCGCGATGTCTTCCAACATAGCTTTACGACGGTCGCCGAATCCAGGTGCTTTTACAGCAACTGCATTGAATGTGCCACGTAATTTGTTCACTACTAATGTAGCTAAAGCTTCGCCTTCAACGTCTTCAGCAATCAAGATCAATGGTTTACCTTGTTGAACCACTTGTTCTAATACTGGAAGAATCTCTTGAATGCTTGTAATTTTTTTGTCAGTGATCAAGATATATGGATTTTCTAAAATAGCTTCCATTTTCTCTGAATCCGTAACCATGTATGGAGATGCGTAACCGCGATCAAACTGCATACCTTCCACTACATCAAGCTCTGTTGTGAATCCTTTAGATTCTTCAATTGTGATAACGCCATCGTTTCCAACGCGTTCCATTGCTTCCGCAATCAATTGACCAACTTCTTCGTCAGCAGCAGAAATAGATGCTACTTGAGCAATCGATTCTTTGCCTTCGATTTCTTTAGAGATTTCTTTTAACTCAGTAACTGCAGCAGCAACCGCTTTTTCGATACCTTTACGGATACCGACTGGGTTAGCGCCAGCTGTTACGTTTTTCAAGCCTTCGCGAATCATCGCTTGTGCAAGAACTGTTGCCGTAGTTGTACCGTCACCCGCGATTTCATTTGTTTTAGAAGCTACCTCAGCTACAAGCTTAGCGCCCATGTTTTCAAATGGATCTTCAAGTTCGATCTCTTTTGCAATCGTTACACCATCGTTAGTAATAAGTGGTGAACCGAATTTTTTCTCAAGAACGACGTTACGTCCTTTTGGTCCAAGCGTTACTTTTACAGCATCCGCCAATTTATCTACACCACGAAGCATCAAACTGCGTGCGTCTTCACTGAATTTAATTTCTTTTGCCATTTTGTAAACCCTCCTAAAATATGTTTAAGTATTAGCCTACAATTGCTAAAATATCATTTTCACGTAAAATCAAGAATTCATTACCTTCAAATTTCACTTCAGTACCTGCGTATTTAGAGAAGATGATTTTGTCGCCTTCTTTTACATCCAACTCAACACGTGTGCCGTTATCCAGTACACGACCAGTTCCTACAGCAACTACTTTGCCTTCCTGCGGCTTCTCTTTAGCAGAGTCTGGAAGTACGATACCGAATGCAGTTTTTTCCTCAGCTTCGATTAATTCGATTACAATACGATCGCCTAATGGTTTTAACAAGTGAAACAACCTCCTTGAATGGTAGTAATTATTTTATTAGCACTCTCTCTTCTTGAGTGCTAACACAATTCCTATCATAATGAATCACTCACATTTTTGCAAGTGGGAACATACAGATTTTTTGTATTCTTTGCGAGGACTCACGAAAAACAATACAATAGGAAGAGAACTTCTTTTGATGAAAGGAAACTATCTGTGAAAAATAACAAAACAGCGTTTTATCTCATATTGACTTACATCGTAATGCAACTGTCTGGCGCCTTATTTGCTCCCCTCATTTTCAGCTATTTGAAAGGTCAGGAAGGCATGGAAATCGAGCAAGCCAAGTTATTAGCAAGTGGCTGGTGGGTGTTCCTGAGCATGGCAGTGGCCACACTTATTGTTTTACTAATCATCCGTAAAGATGGTGCTTTTTTAAATCACTTAAAGGGTAAAAAGAGTTCTGTCCCCGCTTCGATTCTTTGGGGAATTGCCGGTTTCTTTATGGTTCTCTTCGGACAAGCCATTGCATCGCTTATTGAACAATCCTTTGGCATCGAGCAGGGATCCGAAAATACCGCTTCACTAATACAAATTGCCGAAGCAGTGCCAATGGCGATTTTTGCGATTGCCTTGTTTGCCCCTATTCTTGAAGAACTGATTTTCAGACGGGTCATTTTCGGTAACCTTGTCCAAAAAACAAATTTCTTCATTGCAGGTGCAGTGAGTGCCATCGTATTTGCGATTATCCATTTTGATTTCACACACCTTTTACTCTATGCCGTGTCAGGATTTATATTCGCATTTTTATACTATAAAACTAGACGAATTTTGACTTCGATCATCTCCCATATGCTGTTGAATGGGTTTGTTGTATTGATTCAATTAAATATGGAGAACATTGAACGCTATCAAAAGTATTTAGAATCACTATCCAATTCACAATAATAAAAGCACTAAAAGCAAAAAGCCTTCCACCATTATAGAGGTGGAAGGCTTTCATTTTGGCGTTTCGCTTCTTCGATTTTTTGAAGAGCTTCTGCCTTTATATATTTGCGATAGCCTATTTTGGCTATGACAATGCTGAATTCAAACAGCAAGATGAGCGGAAGTGTAACCAAAACGTGCGACATAATATCTGGTGGCGTTAAAATATCCGCAACCACCACAAGCACAAGGTAAATATACTTGCGATACTTGGTCAGCATCATCGGTGTCAAAATCCCTAATCGGGTCAGGAACAGCAAGATAACCGGCATTTGGAAAACAAAACCGAATGGAATGGTCAATTGAAACAGGAATTCGAAGTATTCATTGATCCCGATTGTCTGCACAATGTTCAGATCAGCTGATAAGTCAGCCATGAAATGGATGACAAATGGGAATACGACATAGTAGGAAAATGAAACCCCTGCTATAAATAACAAAAAGATAAACGGAATGTAGCTAAGAGTTGCCGTTCGCTCTTTTTGATAGAGTCCTGGAGAAATGAATGCCCAAATTTGATATAAAATGAGTGGGGATGTCATGACTATTGCCAAAACCATCATTACGGAAATTAATATTTTAAATGGATCCGTAATTTTAAATGCATTCAATGTTATGTTGCGTGCTTCTTCACTTACCTGCAAAAATTCTATCAGTGGGCCAGCCAGAAAATAGCTGATGATCACTGCTATAACAAAGAAAACGACGATTATCATCAGTCGTTTTCTTAATTCAATAATATGCTCAACTGTAGTCATGTCTCTTTCTTCCATCAGAAAAACACCCTAACGTACTTACTTATCTTCTTCTATCTTTTTCTTCTTTTTATGATCGTCATCTTCGTCGTCATCGACTAGACCTCTTGTTGCATTTTTGAATTCGCGAAGCGAACTGCCGAATGCTCGTCCCAGTTCAGGAAGCTTTTTCGGACCAAATACAAGTAAAGCCACTACCACAATCAATAAAATACTCAATGGACCTGTAGGCATGATAGGCACCTCCTCGTGTCTATATTTATTTTAACGCATTTTTGCTTAGTTTGCTAATTGCTTCTATGAATTATGTGTGAACGTTTCTTCATCCTGTTTAATGAAGTAAATCAGTGTTTGCAGCTCTACGGACAAATCAATTGTATGAACACGTATCGTATCAGGGACAGTCAGACGAATCGGTGTGAAGTTCAAAATCCCTTTTACGGATGTTTTCGTTAATCGGTCCGTTACTTCCTGCGCTGCTCGTGAAGGTACGGTTAAAATCACGAGTTCGATTCCGTATTCCTGTATTTTTTCTTCTAGCTTGCTAGGCTCGAAGATCGGGATGTCACTAAGCATCATCCCATCTTCCGTTGCACTTGTATCAAATGCCAATACGATTCGGGTGTTATGATTTTTATGGAAGTTGTATTTCAGAAATGCCGTCCCTAAACTACCTACACCTATTAATGCGACATTCGTTTCTTCATCCTGATCGAGTGTTTGACGGAAAAATGCCAACAGATTTGGCACATCATAGCCGTAGCCTTTTTTGCCTAACGCACCAAAATGTGAAAAGTCCCGGCGAATAGTTGCTGAATCTATTTTCATCGCTTCACTCAGTTCCTGTGAAGATACCCTTTTCTTCCCTGCGTTCGAGAAGTTTTGGATGAATCGGTAATAGAGAGGTAATCTTTTAGTTGTAGCTTGTGGAATTTTAAGCGGTTCTTGTTTCATGCCGTTCCTCCTGCATTCAAGCGAAATCGCTTTCATCTTACATGAGTAGATGAGAGAAGTAAAGTTCAGTCGTTGCATGAGTTCCTGGCATCCATTAAACTAAGTGAGAACTGAGGTGGAATTCATGATTGTCTTACAAGTGAATCAATTATATAAATCGTTTGTCGTCGATGAAATATTAAGCGGTGTCAAACTTGAAATCAACCATCGTGACCGTGTGGCTTTAGTCGGACGAAACGGTGCCGGAAAGTCGACACTCCTGAAAATTATTGCAGGTGAAATGTCGTATGACTCTGGAGAAATCATCATTCCTAAAGGCACAAAAGTCGGTTATATGGAACAGCATGCAGGCATTGACTCCGACTTATCTATTTGGGACGAAATGATGACCATTTTTGAGCATCACCGGGCTGCTGAAAGAGAATTGCGTTCCCTGGAACAGCAAATGGCGAATCCCGAAGTATATGAAAACGCTGAGTCTTATGCGCGTATCATGTCTGACTATGACAATAAACAAGTGGCATTCAAAGACTCCGGTGGCTATCAGTATGAAGCGGATACCCGCTCCGTCCTCCACGGAATGCAATTCTTCCCTGAAGAATACACAAAACCAATTCAATCGCTATCGGGTGGTCAAAAAACTCGACTGGCATTGGCTAAATTATTATTAACGAAGCCAGATTTACTGATTCTTGATGAGCCGACGAATCATCTGGACATCGATACGCTCAGCTGGCTGGAGCGTTATCTTCAAGGATATCCTGGTGCGATACTTATCGTTTCGCATGACCGTTACTTCCTTGATCAAGTCGTGAACTTTGTATATGAAGTTTCTCGTCACAAAGTGAAACGTTTTGTAGGTAATTATAGTGCTTACTTGGATGAAAAGGCCAAGACGTACGAACGTGATATGAAAACATTTGATAAGCAACAAGAGGAAAAAGCTAAACTTGAAGATTTTGTTCAACGTAACCTTGCACGGGCTTCCACGACTAAGATGGCACAGTCGCGTCGCAAAGTATTGGAGAAAACGGATTGGATGGATTCGCCGGACGGGGATGAAAAATCTGCGAATTTCGGATTTTCTATTGACCGTCAAAGTGGCAATGACGTCTTGAAAGTGCAGGATGTAACAGTCGGTTATTCTGGGAAACCTGTCTCTCAGGACGTCAATCTCCGTGTATTCCGTGAAGACCGCATCGCCCTGGTCGGACCGAACGGTGTCGGGAAATCCACTTTACTGAAAACGGTGGTTAAGGATATCCCACCGATAGTTGGATCCATACATTACGGGACCAATGTTCAATTCGGTTACTATGACCAGGAACAGGCAAAATTGACGGGAACTCGCTCCGTACTGAGAGAATTGTGGGACGAATGGCCATTAATGAATGAGAAAGATGTCCGGAATGTGTTAGGACGATTCCTGTTCAGTGGTGATGATGTGACTAAATCGATTTCTTCATTATCAGGCGGGGAAAAAGCGCGTGTTGCTTTGGCGAAACTGATGATGTTGAAAGCCAACACCTTGATTCTCGATGAGCCAACTAACCATTTGGATCTTGATAGCAAAGAAGTACTGGAGAATGCCTTAATCGACTATCCCGGTACGATCCTATTCGTATCACATGACCGCTACTTTATTAACCGGATTGCCACGAAAGTGATTGAGTTATCAAGTGATGGTGCCTTTGAATATTTAGGTGATTACGATTACTATGTCGAAAAGAAAAAAGAGTTAGAAGAAATTCGAGCTGAGCAAGCAGGTCCTAAAGCAATAGAAGCTGCAACGGCGAAGCAATCCACTTCTACCATCGATAAAGAGGCAAAGAAACGGGAACGACAAATCACAAGACGCTTGGAAGACCTTGAAACTCAATTACAAACAATTGAGGAACAAATTAATGCTGTGGAAGAAAAATTATGTGACCCAGCCATTTTCCAAGATCATACGCAATTAATGACCCTTCAAACAGAGCTGGATGCTTATAAAGAAGAACAAGAAACATTCATGACAGAATGGGTTGAATTAGAAGAAGAGTTAGAATCATATTAACTGTTACCGCAAGTCAAAACATGCGGTATTTTCTTACTATTAAAGACCCATATATATGGGTCAAGTACAAATTTCGACATTTTTCTTTCCACAAATTTATTCACATGCAAAAGGTTGATATATCAATCTATCAACAGACTTATGCACACTATCCACAGGGGAAAAAGTTTTTATACACATACTTCAATGTAAATCGTACCACTATATATTGAATTCCAGTCACTTATACACAAGTTGTCCACAAAATGTGCATAAGTACAGATGTTCTCTATTGACATCACAATTCATTTTTGCTAAAAAAGAATCGATTCTCTTTTATTAGAGAATCGATTCTTCTTAATTCCAGTCGAATAATGTCATACCTGGTCTGCCGTTCATTGCCAGTGTACTTGTAATCCCTTTTTCGAACATAACGGAGCCAGCAGCAGCAATCATTGCCGCATTATCGGTACATAAAAACAAAGGTGGAACTGTAAACGGAATTCCTTCTTTTGCAAAAGTGTCTTCCAGCGATTTTCGCAATCCTTTGTTCGCAGAAACTCCACCAGCTGCAATTACTTGCTTAACGTTAAATTGCTTGGCTGCACGCATTGTCTTCGCTGTGAGCACTTCAACCACACTGTTTTGGAAACCTGCAGCAACTGCTTGTGGTTTAATCTCTTCACCACGCTGTTCAGCATTGTGCATATAATTGATGACCGATGACTTCAAGCCGCTGAAGCTGAAATCATACGATCCTTCTTCCAACCAAATACGTGGAAATGCGATAGCTTCTTCGCTTTCATGCGCTAACCTGTCAATATGCGGACCACCTGGATAAGGAAGCTTCAACACTCTGGCTACTTTGTCATACGCTTCCCCTGCCGCGTCATCACGCGTTTCTCCAATCAGCTCAAACGAACCATGTTCTTTCATTAATACTATTTCCGTATGCCCGCCTGATACGACCAGGGCCAATAAAGGAAATTGCATAGGCTCCACTAACTGATTGGCATAAATATGCCCTGCTATATGATGAACCCCAACTAGAGGCAATTGATTTGCGAATGCGAATGCTTTTGCGGCATTGATACCGATTAGCAATGCACCGACAAGTCCTGGTCCTTCGGTAACAGCTACAGCATCCAAATCACTTGGCTGCATATTCGCTTGCTTCAAAGCTTCTTCAATCACGATTGTCACTTGCTCTACATGGTGTCGAGAAGCGATTTCTGGGACTACTCCCCCGAAGCGTTTATGGCTTTCGATTTGAGATGAAACGACGTTGGATACGATTTCTCTTCCATTACGCACAATTGATGCAGCCGTCTCATCACAGCTTGTTTCAATACCTAATATAATTTGATCTTTCGTCATTTGAATTCCACCCACATCACCAGTGCATCCTCATGGTTATCTGAATAATAACCTTTTCGGATTCCACCATTTTGAAAATCTAATTTACGGTACAGATTTTGAGCGATCGTATTACTAACACGTACTTCCAACGTCATCAGCACTACACCATGCTCTTTTGCCACTCGAATCGCTTCACGCATAAGTCCTTCCCCGATTCCTTGGCCTTTCACATGCTCGGTCACTGCGACGTTTGTGATATGGCTTTCGTCCATTACGAGCCACATCCCACAGAAACCTACAATTTGTTGATCTTCATCTTCAGCGATTAAATAATACGCATGCAAGTTTGTTGTCATCTCCTGAACGAACGCATCGCGTGTCCAGGGTTGACTGAAGGCTTCATGTTCAATTCTCAAGACCCCGTCAATATCGTCAAAGGTCATTTTTCTATAGCTGACTGATTCACTCATTCGTTTGACCAGCCTTTTGCTGTTCAGCACGCCAGTTTGTTTCAGCTTCTGTAATCCGCTTATAATCCGGTACGAAATGATGCGTTTCTTCTATTGAAGTCAATGGTTTCATCATTGCTTGCTCAATTACCACAGAACCTTTTGGCAAGTCCTGATGAAATGGTGCACGAATAGCACGTTCACCTAAAACTTGTTGAATGGCTTCCCAGTGAATCGCTACATCTTTCCCTACAAACAAAATATCTTCTTCTGTCGTCGCCAACTCTTCCAACACTGCTTCCAACGCATAATGACCATCTGGCAGAATAGATTCCAACTCATTCGTATAAATGGCTGAAAACACATTTTGTCTTCTGGCATCCATAATTGGACAAATGATCCCATTGAAAAGTGAACCGTTGCCAGCAAGCGTTTGAAGACTTGAAACCCCAACAACCGGAATTTTCAACGTCCAAGCCAATGTTTTTGCTATTGTGACCCCGATGCGAACTCCTGTGTAGGATCCTGGGCCTTCTGCTACGGCAATAGCATCCAGTTCATTCGGTTTAATATCCGCTTGTCTTAATGCTTCTTCTACAGCAGGCATAGCCCCTACAGAATGCGTTACTTTTATCGAGCTTGTCCATTCAACCAATAACTGATTGTCTTTGACTACCGCTATCGTCAATGGCACATTCGATGTATCAATCCCTAACCATATCATGCAAATAACTCCTTACATAATTGCTCATAGCGTTCACCTATAGGCGTAATTTCAAAACGTCGAGCAAATTCATCTTCGTAGAAAACTTCGATTTGCAAACGCTCTTTCGGCAAATCATATTCAATCAACTTTGCCCACTCAATCACCGTTACGGCATCTCCGTAAAACAGTTCATCCCAACCTAAGTCTTCTTCACTATCAGCTAGACGATAAACATCCAAATGATTGAAAGGCAAGCGGCCTTCATATTGCTTTAATATCGTAAAGGTTGGGCTGTTCACATTACGCTCTACGCCTAATCCTTTTGCGAAGCTCTTTGTAAAAGTCGTCTTGCCTGCGCCAAGATCGCCTTCTAGTGTAATCACATCTTGTGCTTGAACAAGAGACCCTAATCGTTGGCCAAATTGTTCCGTTTCTTCAAGGGATGTGACTCGTTTTATATAAGTCATATATTTAATACCTCACTGATGTTTTCTCTAGTGTACCGAATCCTCCGCAATACTTCACTTTATTTGAACAAGAGCAGCGTAAAGCGATGGGCTTTTTAATTATACAAAAAAATCCACATAGAAAGTTTCCTTTCTTTGCGGATTGTTAATTTAATATAAATGGCGGTCCCGACGGGAATCGAACCCGCGATCTCCTGCGTGACAGGCAGGCATGTTAACCGCTACACCACGGGACCACACAATATTTAACGACAAGATTTATTATACCAATGTATGAAAATATTACAATAGTTTTTCGAAAAAACTTTTAAAGTTTTTTTTCGTGCTTACTTATACGTGAGTTCGAAAGAATGAAAACGCAACAAAGAGCATGAAATCAGTAACAATTAGGAACAGGAGTACCAATTATATTCCAATTTTGTTATTCTATTGATAAGAGGAGAGGATATGAGTGAAGAAGATTTATATTTTACTATTTTCGTTTGTTCTGATATTAACAGGAAATGTTGGACAAGCGAATGCTGAAGGGTTTACGGATGTGAAACCTGGTGACCCATTTTTTGAAGAGATGATGTATTTATTTAATGAGGAAATCATCAGTGGTTATAAAGATGGCAATTTTGGACCTAAAGATACGGTTACACGTGCAGCAGCTGCCTTGATGATTGCTAGAGCATTGGATTTGGATACGACTCCACGTGATACTGATTTTCCAGATGTAACGAAAAAAAATGTTGCTTCAGGTGCAATTGATTCATCATTAAAACTTAATATTATTAAAGGATATACGGATGGGAAATTTCATCCGGACGAACCTGTAACACGAGGTCAAATGGCTATTTTTATTGCTAGAGCTTTTAAATTGACTGAAGAAGAAGCGATTTCATTCTCTGATGTGCCAATCGATAAATCTTCTTATTCATCAGTCCGCAAGATTTATTCTTTCGGTGTCACAAAAGGATACTCTAATGGAAAATTTCTTCCTGATAGCTCAATTATAAGAAGTGAATTTTCCGGATTGCTTGCACGTGCTTTGAGCGATAGGTTCAGACTATCTATCAATACTTGCGGGTATGAACCAAAGAGCAAAAAACAGGACAGACAGACAGTTAACTGTTTATTGACGCGAGAAGCGCTCAAAGCAGGTATTCCACCGGAAATTGTTAAGTCAGTAGCTACAAAAGAAAGTGGACAATGGAAACAATTCGATTCGAATGGTAATCCAATCATTACTGCTGATGGCGGGATTGGGTTGATGCAAATCACTACAACCGCTGGATACGATGTAGATCTATTAAAATCTGATCTTGCTTATAACATATTTGCTGGAGTAGATATGTTGAATAAGAATTTCAAAAATACAAACTTGCCGTCAATTGGTGATATGAAGCGAGAAGAATTGCAAAACTGGTACTTTGCAGTAATGGCGTACAATGGGATTAAACCTAAAAACAGCCCACTCTACCAAGATAGCGGTCTAACAAACACTACAGCTTATCAAGAAGGTGTTTACCGTTTATTGAGTGAAGCTTATGATTTATCCAATATCAATCTTGTTCCCATGAACATGACATCACTTGATTTCCAATACGATAAAAATTCAACAGCGAATATCGTATTCAAAAAAATGCATTATGAGGTTTCTGTAGCTGACAAAACTTTATCAAAAGAAATGTTTGAAGCTGGAGATACTGTGCGGTACATTAATGATGGCCGACTACGTCCATCTCCTGGAACTTCCTCTAGAGAAATAACGAAAATCACGTCTAAAGACAAAATCACCATCCTTGGAGGTCTTGTTTATGACGAAAATAAGGATTCGACCAATACTTTTGCTTGGTATCCAGTCAAAGTCGAGCAAAATGGCAAGACTTACTATGGCTATATTGCATCAAAATACATTAAATAATTATTTGCCTTGCTGATGATCAATCTGCAAGGCTTTTTTGTAATATTCATTTTCCTCTCCTGAGAGAAAAAAGACGTCATCGTGAACGAAATGATAGATTGACAATCTCATAAGAAGAGTTATGTTGGTCTTTGATACAAGTTTTTATTCTTGAAAGTTGCTTTCCTATATTTATCGCTTAGATAACGGTACTAATCGCTCATATGAACCGCTTTATCGCTCAAAGCCGTCTCACTCGCAAGTTTACTTGCTGAACCCATCGACGTCTTTTTATCGACTTGCTCTAAAGAATCCCTCTCCAACAGAAAAGAGCCATGCAACGTCAGTGGAATGGCTCCCATTTAGGGGTTAGGGTTAGGGTCATGGCTGGCCATAAAACTCTTAATGGTCTTGTTTTCGCTGCGCTCCTGTTCAAACATTAAAAAAGATCACAAAAAAACCGATACCTTGGAAGGTACCGGTTTCTTATTTTGCCTAGCGACGTCCTACTCTCACAGGGGGAAACCCCCAACTACCATCGGCGCTAAAGAGCTTAACTTCCGTGTTCGGTATGGGAACGGGTGTGACCTCTTTGCCATTATCACTAGACTATTTGAGTGTTTGTTCACTCAAAACTGGATAAACGGGTCATTGAAAACCATTCAAATTCATTTTGGTTAAGTCCTCGATCGATTAGTATTCGTCAGCTGCACACGTCACCGCGCTTCCACCTCGAACCTATCTACCTCATCGTCTTTGAGGGATCTTACTTACTTGCGTAATGGGAAATCTCATCTTGAGGGGGGCTTCATGCTTAGATGCTTTCAGCACTTATCCCGGCCACACATAGCTACCCAGCGATGCTCTTGGCAGAACAACTGGTACACCAGCGGTGTGTCCATCCCGGTCCTCTCGTACTAAGGACAGCTCCTCTCAAATTTCCTACGCCCACGACGGATAGGGACCGAACTGTCTCACGACGTTCTGAACCCAGCTCGCGTACCGCTTTAATGGGCGAACAGCCCAACCCTTGGGACCGACTACAGCCCCAGGATGCGATGAGCCGACATCGAGGTGCCAAACCTCCCCGTCGATGTGGACTCTTGGGGGAGATAAGCCTGTTATCCCCGGGGTAGCTTTTATCCGTTGAGCGATGGCCCTTCCATGCGGAACCACCGGATCACTAAGCCCGTCTTTCGACCCTGCTCGACTTGTAGGTCTCGCAGTCAAGCTCCCTTCTGCCTTTACACTCTACGAATGATTTCCAACCATTCTGAGGGAACCTTTGGGCGCCTCCGTTACACTTTAGGAGGCGACCGCCCCAGTCAAACTGCCCGCCTGACACTGTCTCCTGCCCCGCTAAGGGGCAAGGGTTAGAAGTTCAATACAACCAGGGTAGTATCCCACCGACGCCTCCTCCGAAGCTGGCGCTCCGGAATCTCAGGCTCCTACCTATCCTGTACAAGTTGTACCAAAATTCAATATCAGGCTACAGTAAAGCTCCACGGGGTCTTTCCGTCCTGTCGCGGGTAACCTGCATCTTCACAGGTACTATAATTTCACCGAGTCTCTCGTTGAGACAGTGCCCAGATCGTTACGCCTTTCGTGCGGGTCGGAACTTACCCGACAAGGAATTTCGCTACCTTAGGACCGTTATAGTTACGGCCGCCGTTTACTGGGGCTTCAATTCGCACCTTCGCTTGCGCTAAGCACTCCTCTTAACCTTCCAGCACCGGGCAGGCGTCAGCCCCTATACGTCACCTTACGGTTTTGCAGAGACCTGTGTTTTTGCTAAACAGTCGCCTGGGCCTATTCACTGCGGCTCTCTCGGGCTTTAACACCCTAATAGAGCACCCCTTCTCCCGAAGTTACGGGGTCATTTTGCCGAGTTCCTTAACGAGAGTTCTCTCGCTCACCTTAGGATTCTCTCCTCGACTACCTGTGTCGGTTTGCGGTACGGGCACCTTCCACCTCGTTAGAGGCTTTTCTTGGCAGTGTGAAATCAGGAACTCAGACCTAATGGTCCTTGTCATCACAGCTCAACGTTATAGGAACGGGATTTGCCTCATTCCACGCCTTACTGCTTGAACGTACATAACCAACAGTACGCTTACCCTATCCTTCTGCGTCCCCCCATTACTCAAACGGTGGAGTGGTGGTACAGGAATATCAACCTGTTGTCCATCGCCTACGCCTATCGGCCTCGGCTTAGGTCCCGACTAACCCTGAGCGGACGAGCCTTCCTCAGGAAACCTTAGTCATTCGGTGGACGGGATTCTCACCCGTCTTTCGCTACTCATACCGGCATTCTCACTTCTAAGCGCTCCACCAGTCCTTCCGGTCTAGCTTCAACGCCCTTAGAACGCTCTCCTACCACGGATTCCATACGGAATCCATCCACAGCTTCGGTGAATTGTTTAGCCCCGATACATTTTCGGCGCAGCGTCACTCGACCAGTGAGCTATTACGCACTCTTTAAATGATGGCTGCTTCTAAGCCAACATCCTGGTTGTCTAAGCAACGCCACATCCTTTTCCACTTAACAATTACTTGGGGACCTTAGCTGGTGGTCTGGGCTGTTTCCCTCTTGACTACGGATCTTATCACTCGCAGTCTGACTCCCAATTATAAATCTCTGGCATTCGGAGTTTGTCTGAATTCGGTAACCCGGGATGGGCCCCTAGTCCAAACAGTGCTCTACCTCCAGG
>NZ_CP152050.1:102500-235000 GCF_038632915.1 Paenisporosarcina sp. FSL H8-0542 | reverse complement strand
CGCTTGTTTTGACGACTTTTGTATCTTACCATCCTCCAATAAAGTATGTCAATACAATATCATAATTTTTATTGGAGAAAAATAAACTAGTTCATGGGAGGTTGTGTAACTAATTGAAGATACGTATTTTTATAGCCTTAATCAGTGTGTTCGTTTTTTTCTTATTTATTCAACAAAATGAGCAATGGACATCGGTTTTCCGAGTAACAGATCAACCTGACGTTTTGATGAAGGGCAATCATGGAATGACACTCACTGTGGATTTGTCTTTTGGCCGTGAAGATGTTGACGAGTGGATTACAAAGTTAGAAAAACCTTATCCACTTCTATTTCTTGATGCAGATTGGATTGAACGTTCTCCTTTAATTGTGAAAAAGATTAAAGAAAAAAAGATTCCAGTGGGATTACTTGGACACGAAAGCAAACACTATGAAGAAACACCTGAATTATTGGGAGAAGAAATCAAACGCTTCAAATCCGCATTCGGTGTTATACCGCTTTGGTATCGGACATATGATCACGCTTTTCCTGAGCCATTAAAGACACAAGTATGGGATTATCAAATGAATATGGTCAGTGCAAACGTCAATTGGATAACTGGTAATGCTCCTACAATTCGGAAAGGAGATATTGTATCCGTTGCTTTACACCAAGAAACTCGTGTTGATTTAAAAGAACTGATTACTTATCAAAAAGCGCATCCTTTCGTTTCTATAGAAGAAACCCTTTTTGGTTATCAGACGGAAACGAAAACTTTCCCCTAAAAATTCGAATGACACCAAAGCTATTGTAACTCCTTTGATTGCATTTATACTTTAGGACAATAAGAAAAGGACATCCAACTGTGGATGCCCTTTTCTTATGCTTTTGCTTTTGCAGCTTCAGCGCGTGCTTTTCTTCGTTCTTCTAATTTTAAACGGTCTGCATCTGACTTCGCATTGTATTTTGGCAATTTTAAAAGTTGGTATGCATTCACAGCTAATAATGGGAACAATAATAAAGTCACATAACGGTCTACATCTTTTTCATCTACCATCAAAACCGGTAACCATTCTAAAGTTGTGATGACAATCATGAAAAATAACGCGGAAATGAATGCGTGTTTTTTTGTCCATTTTGCTTTGAAGTAAGCAACAACCAATCCGGTAACCAACAGTACAGTCAACAGTCCCAAGTACAACAGAAGTTGTGATTGGGTCTCTGCTAGTGGCATAAATCGGAATTTAATCAAATCAAAAATGACTAATGCAATAATTAATAATTGTACCCAGTTCCATAACGTAAGCGTTCTAAAAATATTTACACCGAATTGATGAACTGTCAGATAGGCGAAAAACCCCATTTGACTGAGAACACTCATTGTCATTCCAAGAAACACAAACCATAAGAAACTGGCTGCGAATTCTAAGTACTCACCACTTGCAACATATGGTGCAAATGCGTCTTCCCATCGAATAAATAAACTAAGTACACCAGTAACGGCTCCGCCGATTAGTAGTCCCTTAAAGAAAAATATAACCCAATTTCGTATCGTCACAGCAAAAAATCCTCCGTTTTTCTCGAGTTCCTCTTCTGATTGTATCAACGAATAAGTAAAAAATCTATTTTACGAAGAGTTATCTACATATTCTCAGCGATTTTGTGAACAATAAATGAAAAGGCCAGTGCGAGAAAAGAGGTTGAGTATGCGAAAATGGATAATTCTTATAGGTATCGTTTTATTGACAGGCTGTGGAGGTCAACCACAAAGTAATCCTTCTTATGAAGAGACGAAAAAAATGGTTACAGACACGATGCAAACTGAAGAGGGCAAAAAGGTAATGCGACAAATGCTTTCGGATCCTGAATTTAAAGAACTGTTAGTTTTGGAACAGGAAGATGTAAAAAGCTCAATTGAAAACACACTTCTTTCTAAGGATGCGGAAAAGTTTTGGAAGGATACTTTTAAAGATCCAACCTTCTCCGAAACATTTGCTAAAAGCATGAAGGATCAGCAACAAAAAATCATGACTGATTTAATGAAAGATGCTTCTTTCCAAAAGGAATTAGAATCATTCTTTGGACAACCTGACATGCAAAAACAGATGGAAACAATTTTAAAGTCGTCAACAAATCGAAAAGAAATCGAAAAAATTGTGCAGGAAACGATTGATAGTCCGCTTCTAAAAGCTAAATGGGTAGAATTAATTAAAGCGGCTGGCATGACTGAAGAACAAGGGAAATCACCATCAAAAGAATCTGGTGGCGGTAGTAAAGACGCCGGAGGAAATAAACCGCAATAACAGAAACCCCCGCTCGTAATATGCTGAGCGGGGGTTTTACATTATTTTGTTAATTTATTAATGACTTTTGAAGCAATTTCTTCGTAAATTTTACCCGTTGTGTGTAAACGTGAATAAACAGAAGGTGCAAAATCATCCTCGTTCCAATCAGGTTGACCTAATGGAATTTGCCCAAGAAGCTCTGTACGAAGCTCATCTGCAAGCTTCGGACCGCCACCTTTACCGAAAACATATTCTTTTTCGTTAGATGTTTTCGACTCGAACCATGCCATATTTTCAATTACACCTAGTACTTCATGATCCGTTTGTAGAGCCATAGCACCAGCACGTGCTGCCACGAATGCTGCGGTTGGATGAGGTGTTGTTACCACGATTTCTTTTGATGCTGGAATCATTTGATGGATATCGAGTGCAACGTCACCTGTTCCAGGTGGTAAATCAAGTAGTAAATAATCCAGCTCGCCCCACTCAACATCTTTAAAGAATTGATCTAATACTTTCCCTAGCATCGGACCACGCCATACTACAGGTGCATTATCTTCTACGAAGAAGCCCATTGAGATGACTTTTACGCCAAAACGTTCAACTGGAATGATGCGATTGCCATCAATTTTTGGGCTTTGTTGTATTCCCATCATATCCGGCACGCTGAATCCATAAATATCCGCATCAATTAATCCGACTTTTTTTCCTAAACGAGCTAATGCCACTGCCAAATTGACGGAAACCGTAGACTTCCCTACGCCTCCTTTACCTGAGGCAATTGAGATAAATTCCACTTTATTTAATGGGGACAACAAATCCTGAGCTTCAGACTCTGTTGCCGTTCCACGGAATTGTGCCAATACTTCTGCAGGTAATTCTTCAAAGCGAATCCCCACTGTACCAACGCCCGCTTGTTTCAATGAGTCTACAACTTTCATTTGCAACTGCATTTGTTCCGCAGTGTTTGTTTTCGCAATCGCCAGCTTTACGCTAACGTGATTTTTTTCTTCTTTAATGGATACTTCTTTAATGCCATTTGTTTCGAGTAACGTTTTATGTAAAAAAGGGTCCAGTAATTGCCCGAGCATTTCACGGACCTGTTGTTCATTCATCAATTTAGACACTCCTTCAATGTACATTTCGTCCTTTAGTATATCATATCGAATTGGAGGTGGTAGTGTTGTAAGATATCCAGATTGAGTGGGTAGGATTGATAAACGGTTACTCGTCAACATTTCTAAATTACCGGTACATGGTCATTCATGTCATTGCATTTGACTGTCTACATACTTTTCAATGCCATCAGCAATCGCTTCTGCCATTTGCTCCTGGTAATCTTTTGATGTCAGCAACTTTCGTTCTTCAGGATTACTTAAGAAACCAGTTTCCACTAAGACCGCCGGCACAGTTGCTTTTTTCAATAAATATACTTGTTTGATTGCCAATGCTTCACGGTCGGTGTTTCCGATATGTTCCCGGATGGCACCTTGAATCGCTTTTGCAATAGCCGCTCCACCTTCATGGCCGTCTCTATGGTAAAATACTTGAGCTCCGCGCCATCTTGCATCCGGTATGGAGTTTACATGAACACTGATAAATAAATCCGCATCTGAATTAACAATCATTTCTTCACGCAATTTCAAATCAGCGAGTTTTCTAGCTCGAATTGTAGGAAAAGTTGCTTTTGGATTGTGCTCCGCTACTGCATCATCTGCATGTGAACGTGTCATGACTACTTCTGCACCCAACTTCTTTAATTCCTTCTCGAGCTCTTTCCCCAGTGCAAGCGTAATATCTGACTCGACGACCTCACCCACCGACGCTCCCCCGTCCATTCCTCCATGACCCGGGTCTACCACAATTTTCATTCCACCAAGAGGGGCAGGCAAAAAGAATGCGCGATCGGAAGCTTGCGTTTCATAAACCACAACCGTTACTGAAACTAACAATAAAAGTCCAATTACTATCCAGCGTTTCAACGCGTACGACACCACCTTTTAAACTCACTATACGTATGTCCGAGGCGAACTATGAGCAAAAGAATGGTTGCTTTTAAAACATATAAAACCTTTTCCATGAAAAGAAAAGGTTTCGTCAAATATTATCGGTATTTCAATCGTCTTCTCCTAAATCAATGTAAATGGTGCCATCCGATTCAATCTCGGCATAAAATACTTGTTGTATTGAATTCACGCCATGTTTCGTCAATTGTTTCATTACCCACTCTTCTGTTAGGCCAGCTCCCTGCAAATTTCGAAGAATGATTTTACCCTCCGCAATGATTGTGCAGGGCATATATTTCGGTACAACGATTTGTGCTTTTACATCTTGCTTCGTCGCTGATTGCTGCGCAACTTTTTTGAAAACACTCAGCTCTCCGTTTGTTTCCAAAACGGCAAAATGCACATCCTTAACTGAGAAAATCCCCTGCATTCTTAGTAACATATTTAAATCCCCGATAGGAAGGCGGCTTTTCTTAAGTCCGTTCTCCAAAATCTTTCCATTCTTTATGACAATCATCGGTTTATCATCGAGTAATGATTTTGCCTTGGCAGATTTCATTGATATATAACTGAAAATCACTGTTAGAATAGACCACCAAATCAATGATGTTATCGCATTGAAATAATGAGTATCGTCATGTGCAACCACTTCACCAGCTATCGAACCAATAGTGATACCGGTTATGTAATTAAAAAAGGTTAACTGACTTAATTGTTCCTTACCTAAAAGCCGTGCAAGACCAAGCAAGACCACAAAAGTAACGGTCGTTCTAACAATCATCTCTAAAAAACTAAAATTATCCAGATTCATATGTAACTTCCCCTTCCTCTCACTACATCGCCTTTTTCATTATTTCCGAATGCAAGATTGCTTATTCACTATAGTGGGATGAGTTCTACAAACCTTTCTCGTTAAATTACATACGATAGAAAGAGGGGGCTTCCAGTATGAATGATGATCAGTTTCGCAAACAGTTAAATTCAAAATACACCCTGCATGACTTATTGAAAGGGCAAGACCTCGATATCATAGCCGCCTCTTTACTACTCTTAGGTAAACTAAAAGTGGAATCAGTTCAACTATTTCGTAACTCCCCCAGTATTAGCGTTACATTAATTGGAAAATACCGAAATTTAAAAGATGATAAAACGAATCAGATGGCTGATTTTTTGGATAAAAACGGTGACATGACCCTTGACGAAGTGTTTGATGCCCTAAGTAAACGCATGAATAAAAAAAGGAAGTGATACATTTGAATTGTTTTGATGTTAAAAGTAATTCCAGTTTTGATGGAGTGAAATTTGTGAATGTTATTTTACTTGTTTTGTTCATTTCCCTTCTACTTTTCGGTTCCAGAGATATTCCAGATGTGACATTTGAATCCGGTATCATTTAAAGAACTCATATTAAAATAAATGGCCACAAACCTCGAAAGAGGATTGCGGCCATTTTATAATTTTCTATTTGTTCGAAAGCCCGAAAACACTCCAACTCTTTTATAATCAAATTCCAAATGAAATAACAGGCACTTTTACCTTTTTACTCTTCATAGCTAGCAGACTAGTCATCGTCCCCACACAGATTACTGTGATAAATGATAAAACCAAGGAGCTGTCGTCAATTAAAAAGTAGCCTGTAAAAACTATAATGAAATCAATCATAAAGATAATCACTCCGGGATTGATTTTCAAATAATTTGCTATAATTTGTCCAAGCAAATCCGTTCCGCCAATACTGGTATCGTAACGAAGCATGAGTCCGATTCCTGCACCAACAAATATGCCCCCTAATACTGCGCTCCCTAACGGATTTTGATCCAGAACATATCCTAAGGTCCGTAACGGATTATACGTTAAATCCACTACGAAGGAAGAAATCAGCATACCGTGAATGCTATTGTATAAAAAAGATCGATTATAAAACAAAGCAAGAATCAAGACAGGAATACTCAACAGAATCACCAGCAAGCCCACTTGCATCCCTGTCAGGTAATGCAATATTAACCCCATCCCAAAAGTGCCACCATCCAATAACTCATGGTTAATCAGAAAAACGTTCACGCCTATTGCCATCAACAAACTTCCAACAACAATCGATATCGTTTTATGTATAAAGGGCATGCTATTCCACCTTCTTAAAATCACCTTACTGAATGTATATGATTACTTTTCTTAAATATTTCAAATTGAAAAGTCCTTCTGTCATCCTGCAAACAACTAAACTTATTAATAAGTGAAGCCATCTGCTAACTTGTTCCTTTTTTATCCGATAAAACGAACAAGCTCCCTATTAAATTTTTTCATCTCACAATAGAACAACCCATGCCCACTGTAATAAAAAGGAATGAGTTCCGATCCTTTTATACCCTCATGCATTAACTCGCCCAATACATATGGACATACTTTATCTTGTTTCCCATGGAAAATGGCGGTAGGAACATGGATTTCGGCTAGATCATTTCGTAAGTCTTCATCCCTTAGTGCCAAGAGACACATGGCAGTTGCATGACCGGAAGCTTCTAATCCTAGACTCTGAAACCAATCAATAAAACTTTCAGTTAGATACCTTGCGAAAAAAACATCTCCAAAACCAGCCAGCATTTGCGGTCGATTGGTGTACGTTTCTTGAATCAATTGATTTACTTCTTCTGTTGTTTTTCCATATAGAAAATCAGGACGTTCGGTAAAGGAAGGTGCAGCTGCGCCAAAAAGAGCCAACTTTGAAATTTTATGGCCTTCATGGCGGGCCATATAGCGTATGGCAATTGCACCTCCCATTGAGTGACCAGCTAGAATGACATCCTCCAATTGCAGCGTATCGATTATAACTCGTACATCATCAGCCATTCGATCATAATTATAACCATCCCAAGGGCGATCAGATTTTCCAAATCCCCGATGATCGATTCCGATACAGCGGTAACCCATTGCAGGTAGCTGATCGAACTGATATTCAAACATTTTATGATTAGCTGGCCACCCATGCAAAAACAGAATGGGCTTGCCATTTCCAGGATTCAAATCCTCAACGTAAATATTCACATTCTCTTCAACCGTAATATAATAACCGATTTTTCTTCCCCCGTTACATAATTTGGTAGATTCCCGGTCCCTCATAAAGTTCATCCTCGCTATTTTATGCAACAAACTTAAAAGTATTAGATAAAAAGGAAACATTGATAAAACAAAAAAACCCTCCCAAGAATGGGAAAGGGTTTTTGAAAATCCGAAGATTAACGTTTTGAGAACTGAGGTGCAATTAAAAAGTTCATGTAAACAATTATGAAACCGAAGCAGATTGAAGCATTTTTGCATTGAACCCTTTCACGATCAGCCATACCGCTAATATCATTTCAAAGAAGAAGATCGGGATTGCCAGGATGGTTCCCCATGTTGAAACCTGCTGAATCACTCCGAACATTTCTAACAAAGCTGCGATTATAATCATTGATGCTCCTGCAAGGCCCATGACGGATATAAATCGGGGTACAAGTTTAGATTGATAAAGCAAATAGCTATACATCAAAGTGTTTACACCTAACATGAAGTTGGGACCCAAAATAAAAGTCCAGTCATGTACTGCCAGTAACAATGCGCCTGAAGTTTGATATGCGGATATACTCGGATTATCTGAACTTACGAATACCTGGCTCAACGTCAATAGAGAAAGTACGCTGACTATGCCAATTACAATGAGAACGGCTTCAAAAAAACGGAAACACACATACCCACGTGCAATACTTTCATTTTGTTTTCTTATATATGGATATAGCATAATGGCAGTGCCAATAGCAGAACATGCCAGAATCAACTCAAAAATCGCCCCAAGTATTATCTGGTTTTCATTTTTAGCTCCCGAAACGAGGTAATCAGGGTCATTGAGAATCGGATTATACAAAATAAGTCCTATGATTGCCGTAACCGTCGCAACAATATAAAGCACTCCGATAATTCTTGCATTTAATTTGCTTGATTTCACTTATTCAATTCCCTTCCTTTTTTAATTACAATTGGACCGTAATTTGTGTACACAATTGCTATTATTTATCCTCCTCCGATTCCTTATATTCATTAATATCAACGAATACGAATAAATAGAACAACAGTTAAGACGAGTAAGATCTATATTTACAAAACAGCAAAAGAGCAAACCTTAACAAATTTTAAAGGTACATTGAGTTATGATCTGTGGTCAAAACAATTTTCCATACACAAAAAAACCCTCTCCCACGAATGGGAAAGGGTTTTTGAAAATCCGAAGATTAACGTTTTGAGAACTGAGGTGCACGACGAGCGCCTTTAAGACCGTATTTTTTACGTTCTTTCATGCGTGAGTCACGAGTTAACAATCCTGCAGATTTCAATGCTGGACGGAAATCAGGATCTACATGAAGTAGTGCACGAGCAATACCATGACGGATTGCGCCTGCTTGACCTGTGTATCCACCACCATTAACGTTTACATGGATATCGTAGCTTCCAACTGTTTCAGTTGCTACTAATGGTTGTTTGATGATTTCGCGTAATGTTGCGAATGGTACGTAGTCTTCTACGTCACGTTTGTTGATTACGATTTTGCCTTCGCCCGGTACTAAACGTACACGTGCAGTTGAGCTTTTACGACGACCTGTGCCGATATATTGAACTTGTGCCAAGGTTGTATCCTCCTCTATGATTATCCGCGAAGCTCATAAGCTTCTGGTTTTTGTGCTGCATGTGGATGTTCTGCTCCAGCGTATACGTGAAGTTTAGTGAACGTTTGACGACCTAAAGAGTTTTTAGGAAGCATCCCTTTAATTGCTAATTCAAGCATTTTTGTTGGGTAGTTTGTACGCATTTGTAATGCAGTACGTTTTTTCAATCCACCAGCAAATTGTGTATGACGGTAGTAAATTTTGTCTGTCAATTTTTTACCAGTCAATTCGATTTTCTCAGCGTTGATAATGATCACGTGATCACCTGTGTCAACGTGTGGTGTGAATGTTGGTTTGTTTTTTCCACGTAAGATAGCAGCTACTTCAGAAGCTAAACGACCAAGTGTTTGGCCTTCTGCGTCTACTACTAACCATTTACGCTCTACTTCGTGACCTTTAGCCATGAATGTTGTACGCATGTATTTTGTCCTCCTAATTCGATCTAATCTGATTTGAAATTTTCTATATCATCATCAACAACAAGTTTCGGGGCTTATTGTGGGGTTAATGAAATACCATGTGTCATCATATAACGTATGGAACAAAAAGTCAAGGAATTATTTTAAAACACCTGGACGTGTTGCTTCATTCAGAATAAAATACAGATTCCAAGTACAAACCGTGTGCTGGCGCGGTTTTACCTGCCTTTTTGCGATCCATTGCGGCAAGCATTAGTGCCATGTCGCCCGGCTCGCGACGACCAATCCCAACTTCCCACAAATTCCCCGCAATGATGCGAACCATATTATATAAAAACCCGTCGCCTTCAATGATCATATGAAGTTCACCATGCTCATTTTCAAGCAATTCCAATCGTTTGATGGTTCGCACCCGGTCGACAACTTCTGTGCGAGCTGAACAAAAACTCGTAAAATCATGTGTGCCTAAAAACGCTTGAGCGGCTTCTCTCATTCGCTCGATGTCCGGATTGATTCCAGGCATATATACGACGTAATGACGCTTAAAAGGGCTCTCAACGTCTCCTAAGCCCCATTTGTATCGATATACTTTGCCTGAAGTACCATATCGGGCATGAAAGTCACTTGAAACTTCTTCAACAGACACCACGCGGATATCACCGGGCAGCTGAACATTTAGTGCCCGTTGCCATCGCTCGATGGGAAATTGCAGGTCGGTATCAAAATGGATGACTTGTCCAGTCGCATGAACACCAGCATCTGTGCGGCCACTTGCCACTACACGGACGATTGTCCCTTTGTGCATTTTTGTAAGGACGCGTTCTAATTCAAGCTGAACCGTCCGTGCATTAGGCTGTACTTGATAGCCGGCAAATCCATAGCCGTCATACATGATAATTGCTTTTAAGCGTTTCACTGCATTTTTCCCTCCAGTTTTACGATCGGAGCCACCATAGTAATAAAGTTAAAAGCCCTAACATAGCGAGGGCCGTACTATCGCGCCAATCCCACTTTAATTGACGGTATCGTGTTCGCCCTTCTCCACCACGGTAGCCACGTACTTCCATCGCTACAGCTAAATCTTCAGCCCGTTTAAATGCACTGACAAACAAAGGGATGAGTAACGGCACAACCGCTTTGATTCGCTCTTTGATGGAGCCCGTACTAATATCTGAACCGCGGGCCATCTGGGCTTTCAAAATTTTATCAGTTTCATCCATCAATGTTGGAATAAAGCGCAACGAAATCGACATCATCAACGCGAGTTCATGCACGGGTAATTTGAAACGTTTGAATGGGTTCAATAGAACTTCCATTCCATCTGTTATTGAAATCGGCGAAGTGGTCAGTGTTAAAATGGATGTGATAAAGACCAGAACCAAAAATCTAGTGGAAATGAAAATACCTTGTCTCAGTCCTTCTTCATACACTTCGATAAAATGCCATTTCCATAATAAGTCTCCTTCTTTTGTAAAGAAGATGTGTATCAGGAAAGTAAATATGAGTAAAAACATGATGGGTTTCAACCCATTAATTAAGAAATATAGACGAATACGTGATAGCAAAACAGTTCCTAAAGTAAATGCAAGAATTAATGCATATGTCACAGCATTGTTTGCCAAAAAGACAATGGCAATAAACAAAAAGACAAATACCAGTTTCGAACGAGGGTCCAGTTTATGTACAAATGAATCCCCTGGAATATAACGACCAAATATCATTTTTTCCATCATAAGGAATCACGCTCCCTTTGAACGACACGACTTATTTCCAGCGCTAACTGTTCTTCTGTCAAGCAGAGTCTGTCCAATGGATAACCTAGTCGAGCTTCAACTTGACGTTGGAAACGTACAACACGTGGTGCTGCTAAACGATATTCAGCAAGTCTCTCTTCATTTCCGAAAATAGTGACCGGATCGCCACTTAGAACACAACGGCCATCATGCATGATCGCTACTCGATCTGCATAGCGCGCCGCATCTTCCATGGAATGGGTTACCAAAACCGTGGTTAATCCTTTTTCTACATGCAGTTGGTGGAACAAATCCATGATTTCCTGACGTCCACGAGGGTCCAAACCTGCTGTAGGCTCATCTAATACCAAGACGCTAGGTTCCATCGCCAACACACCCGCAATGGCCACTCGTCGCATTTGACCACCCGACAAATCGAACGGTGACTTATCCAGTACTTCTTCAGGTAAACCCAGTTGGTCAGCTAAGACACGTGCCCGTCGTTCCGCCTCTTCTTTTGGTACGCCAAAGTTTAAAGGACCAAACATGATATCTTTCAATACAGTCTCATCAAACAATTGATGTTCAGGAAATTGAAAAACGATGCCAATTTTCTGACGGATCGATTTTAAGTTCTTTGCTTTCTTGCCAGCTTCAATCGTCATATCGCCAAGCTGTACTGACCCTTCAGATGGTTTCAATAATGCATTTAAATGTTGCAGTAAAGTCGATTTCCCTGAGCCAGTATGTCCGATAATAGCCTGGTAGGAACCAGAAGGAATAAGTAAATCCACGTCGTATAGTGCACGTTTTTCAAAAGGTGTCCCTTTGGCGTAGGCATACCCTACTTGTTGAAGTTGGATGTCCATACATCATTCACCAACTCTTGTTCTGACATGTGTTCGTTTTTTAACGCTATTCCATTCGCACGTAATAGACTGCCCATTTTCATGGCAAATGGCAGATCTAATCCAAGTGCCACCAGTTCTTCTCCACGAGAAAAAATTTCAGCTGGTGTGCCTTCAGCATATTTGTGCCCGTTATTCATTACAAAAATGCGATCCGCAAGTAAAGCTTCCTCGAGATCATGCGTTATGGATAAAACCGTTAACTGTGTTTTCTCCCGTAATCTACGAACGGTAGTTAATACTTCTTCCCGCCCTTGTGGGTCGAGCATAGAAGTAGCTTCATCCAAGATAAGAATTCTCGGCTTTAAAGCCAATGCACCCGCAATAGCTACTCGTTGCTTCTGTCCACCTGATAAATGATGCGGCTCACTATCTAAGAACTTTTCCATTTTCACTTGCGCAAGGGACTCGTGCACACGTACAACCATATCTTTAAACGGAACTCCGTTATTTTCCAAAGCAAAAGCGACATCGTCCTGGACGGTAGCCCCGACAAATTGATTGTCTGGGTTTTGAAATACCATGCCCATTTGTGAACGAATATCCCATAAATTCTCTTCATTCAGCGTTTCACCAAGAACACGTACTTCCCCCGATTGAGGAAATAACAGTCCATTCATGAGTTTCGCCATTGTGGATTTACCAGAACCATTATGACCAACGATTGCAATCCACTCGCCATCATTGACAGAAAAAGAAATGTTTTCTACAGCTTTTCGCGCATCCTTTTCTTCTGGTGAATATGTATAGGTGACTTCATGTAGTGATATTATTTCTGTCATCTCTATATGACCTCCTCTTACTCTGCTCGAACTCAACTCATTCTCATCAATGTTTCTATTTTACACTATTACAAAAACACAGTTTGCACCAGAAAGGTGCAAACTGAGTATATATTCTTACACTGATATCCAAATAATAAATATTTTCTATCAATGAAATAAAAAAGCGCGCACCTCATTCAGAGAAATGCGCTCTTCTATATCTTTTTCGTATTCGGTTGCTCAGACCGTCTACGTGAATGAGGTGCGTAGAGCTAGACGAGACGCTACCAAAAGGTCCGCTCATCGTAACGCTCTGCTTTTCATTATGTCGTATAAATCTTTTTCTTTTAAAAAGAAGAGGGCGGCTACTAACCTAGAACCCTCTTCGAATTGTGATGATTAAACTAATTCAATCACTACAACAGGTGCTCCGTCTCCACGACGAGGTCCCATTTTCATAATACGTGTGTATCCGCCTTGACGATCAGCGTAGCGTGGTGCTACATCATCAAACAATTTTTGCAAAGCATAAACTGTTGTTTCAGTGCCTTCTTCATCAGTAGCAGTCACTAGTTCACGACGAATATAAGATGCAGCTTGACGGCGTGCATGCAAATCTCCACGTTTACCTAATGTAATCATTTTTTCAACAACTGAACGAAGTTCTTTCGCACGAGCTTCTGTCGTTTGAATGCGTTCGTTGATGATCAAATCAGTTGTTAAGTCACGTAACATCGCTTTACGTTGAGAACTTGTACGACCAAGTTTTCTGTAACCCATAGATGTTTACCTCCTTTGTTGAATATTAATCTGTTATATCAAAAAAGTCGCTTAGTCTTCTTTGCGTAATCCTAAGCCAAGCTCTTCTAACTTCGCTTTTACTTCTTCTAGTGATTTACGTCCAAGGTTACGTACTTTCATCATGTCGTCTTCTGACTTGTTAGCTAACTCAAGTACCGTGTTGATACCAGCGCGCTTCAAGCAGTTATAAGAACGAACAGAAAGATCAAGCTCTTCGATAGTCATCTCCAACACTTTTTCTTTTTGGTCTTCTTCTTTCTCAACCATGATTTCAGCAGTTTTTGCCTCATCAGTCATACCAACGAAGATATTTAAATGCTCCGTTAAAATTTTCGCGCCAAGCGAAATCGCCTCTTTAGGACCGATGCTGCCATCTGTCCACACATCAAGAGAAAGTTTATCGAAGTTAGTCATTTGACCAACACGAGTATTTTCTACTTGGAAATTGACGCGTGAAACTGGAGTATATATAGAGTCGATTGGGATCACGCCGATAGGAAGATCCTCACGTTTGTTTTGATCAGCAGGAGTGTAACCGCGGCCGCGTTGTGCATACATACGCATACGCAAATGACCATTTTTACCGATTGTTGCAATATAGAGATCAGGATTTAAAATTTCTACATCACTGTCATGTGTAATGTCAGCAGCTGTAACCGTTCCATCACCTTTAACATCAATCTCAATGACTTTTTCTTCGTCAGAGTAGATTTTAAGAGCTAGTTTCTTCACGTTCATAATAACTGAAGCGACATCTTCAACTACGCCCTCAATAGTAGAGAACTCGTGAAGCACGCCATCAATTTGAATAGAAGTTACAGCAGCCCCTGGTAAAGAAGACAAAAGGATACGACGTAGGGAATTACCTAATGTGTTTCCATATCCACGCTCAAGCGGTTCTACAACAAACTTGCCAAATTTGGCACCTTCGCTGATCTCAACCGTTTCAATCTTTGGTTTTTCAATTTCGATCATTCAAATATACCCTCCTTCAAAACATCGAATGTATAGGTTCGTTCCATCAGAAATCAATAAGTACTAAGACTTATCGGTGATTGCACAACTCAGTTTGTACAAGAAATGATGTTCTCAATCAATTAATTGAGTCGCACCTATTACACGCGACGACGTTTTGGTGGTCGGCAACCGTTATGCGGAACTGGAGTTACATCTTTAATAGCTGTAACATCTAGACCAGCAGCTTGAAGTGCACGAATTGCAGCTTCACGACCAGCACCAGGACCTTTTACCGTTACTTCTAACGTCTTAAGACCATGTTCCACAGAAGCTTTCGCCGCTGCTTCAGCAGCCATTTGCGCAGCAAACGGAGTTGATTTACGAGAACCTTTGAAACCAAGTGAACCAGCACTTGACCAAGATACCGCATTTCCTTGCATATCTGTAATCGTTACAATTGTGTTGTTAAATGTAGAGCGGATGTGAGCAATACCGGATTCGATATTCTTTTTCACACGACGCTTACGTGTTTGTTGTTTACGTGCCATGTTAGGAAGAAACCTCCTTTACCGATTATTTTTTCTTGTTAGCAACAGTTTTACGAGGACCTTTACGCGTACGCGCATTGTTCTTCGTATTTTGACCGCGAACAGGTAAACCTCTACGATGACGGATACCACGGAATGAACCGATTTCCATCAAGCGTTTAATGTTTAATGATACTTCACGGCGAAGGTCACCTTCTACCTTGAAAGCACCGATTGATTCACGAATTTTGTTCAATTCGTCTTCTGTAAGATCACGCACGCGTGTATCTTCAGCAACTCCTGCAGTAGCTAAAACTTTTTGTGCAGTTGTTTTACCAATCCCGAAAATATATGTTAATGAAATAACAACGCGTTTATCGCGCGGAATGTCAACACCAGCAATACGAGCCATGTGTGTCGTGCACCTCCTTCAAATTAGCCTTGTTTTTGTTTATGTTTAGGATTTTCACAGATTACCATTACTTTACCGCGTCGGCGAATAACTTTACATTTTTCGCAGATCGGTTTCACAGATGGTCTCACTTTCATCTAACCCAACCTCCTTAGTGGTCCGGAGTGCAAAAGATTATTTAAAACGGTATGTGATACGACCGCGAGTTAAATCGTAAGGAGAAAGTTCAATTGTGACTTTATCTCCAGGCAGGATGCGGATAAAGTGCATACGGATTTTGCCCGAAACATGTGCAAGAATCGTATGACCGTTTTCCAATTCTACCTTAAACATCGCGTTTGGCAAAGTCTCAACAACTGTACCTTCGACTTCAATTACATCGTCTTTCGCCATCAACCCTGTCTCCCTTCTGTATAAAAAATCAGGTTCTCATCATCAAATCAAACGGAATGTTCCGCAAATCGAAACCCGTGTAGGATTCTTTTCGTTTCAACATATGTTTGTTTTGCATGAGAGATGTTCGAAAGACACTCGTCAGGCTTCGCTTCTGGCAACCTACGGAGTAGACTGACCCGGGTGAACCTTGTCTCCCTCATGTAAACACGACCGCTCGGAATGCCTTGGATGAGTTCCACCATATCCGTTACACAGATGCTTCCACGAAACCCATTATACCTTGTCGGAAGTAGAAATGCACGAAAGGACAAAGGGATCCTCTTAGACGTAACATTGTCTATTTCGTTCTTTCGTATATCGGGCATAATTTGCTTTTGCAGCTCTAGAAATTAAATTCCGTTTACAAGCGTGCCGCTAGGTTCAGCTGCGGTTGCCCTCTAAAAGAGCGTTTAAATCAGCAAATACCTTATGAATGTCTTGCTGACCGTTAATATTTGTCAACACGCCTTTGTTGCCATAATAGTCAAGCAAAGGTTGTGTTTGTTTCATATTTACTTCCAGACGGTTTGAGACCGTTTCCGGATTGTCATCCGCGCGCTGGTAAAGCTCGCCTCCATCTTTATCACACACTCCATCTTTTTGAGATGGATTGAAGATTAAATGGTACGCAGTGCCGCAGACTTTACAGATGCGACGACCAGTTAGGCGCTTAATCAACTCTTCTTGTTCAACTTGGATGTTCAAAACGTGCTCTACGTCTTTGTTCAAATCTGCTAAAAGCGCATCAAGTGCTTCAGCTTGAGGAACAGTACGTGGAAACCCGTCCAATAGAAATCCTTTTTCACAATCAGCTTTGCTTAATCTTTCACGGACAATTCCGATCGTTACTTCATCAGGTACTAATGCACCCTCATCCATAAACGCTTTGGCTTTTAGGCCTAGTTCCGTAACATCTTTTATAGCTGCTCGGAACATGTCGCCTGTAGAAATATGAGGGATTTCGTACTTCTCAACAATTTTATCTGCTTGAGTGCCTTTACCTGCACCTGGCAGACCCATTAAAACGATATTCATACGTTTTGCCCCCTGCTACAATTTGCAGGTTAAAAGGAACGAAATCGTTCCTCTAAACCAACATTATTTCATGAAGCCTTTGTAGTGGCGTTTCACTAGTTGTGCTTCGAGCTGTTTCATCGTTTCCAGTGCAACACCGACAACGATTAACAAGCTTGTTCCACCGATTTGTGCAGCAGCTGGAAGACCAGCAAAGTTAATGAACAAAATCGGCATGATTGCGACTAGCGCAAGGAAAATCGCACCCACGAAAGTTAAACGGTACAAAACTGTTGTTAAGTAGTCTTGTGTGTTTTTTCCTGGACGAATTCCTGGAATATATGCACCTTGCTTTTTCAAGTTATCGGCAACATTTTCAGGATTCACTTGAATGAACGCATAGAAATACGTAAATGCAACGATTAACGCTACATAGATGAGCATGCCCACCGGTTGCGAGTAATCAAACGTGTTCTGAATGAAATCTGTTACTTTATTCTGTCCGAAGAAGGTAGAAAGTGTTTGTGGTGTAATGATAAACGCCACTGCGAAGATAACTGGAATAACACCAGCTGCATTCACTTTTAACGGTAAGTGTGTCTGTTGAGCACCAGTAGTCCCACGGCCAGTTACACGTTTTGCATACTGAATCGGAATTTTACGTAACGCTTGTTGAACGTAAATGACTCCTACAGTGATTGCAATAATCGCTAAAAGAAGAAGTGCCAAAATCGCAATTTTGATGAATAATTGATCACCAGCGTCTTCAATTTGAGACGCATAGATTTGGTTAGCAGTACTTGGCATCGCAGCAACGATACCTGCAAAGATGATAATGGAAATACCATTACCGACACCTTTAGCAGTGATCTGCTCAGATAACCAAAGAAGGAACGCAGTTCCACCTGTTAACACAATAGCTATGACAATATACGTTGAAATGCCATCGGCTTTAATTAAAGAGCCATCATACATACGGTTAAACCCGTAAGACATTGCCATCGCTTGAATGAACGCCAACACGATTGTGAAGTAACGTGTGAACTGAGCAAGTTTACGTCTTCCGACTTCACCTTGTTTTGCCCACTCCGTAAACTTCGGTACAACATCCATTTGTAGCAATTGTACAATGATGGATGCAGTGATGTACGGCATGATTCCCATTGCTAAAATCGAGAAGTTAGCAAGGGCACCGCCACCAAATGTATTTAAGAAACCAATTAAGCTATACTGGTCAGCTGCTTGCAAGACTTGAGCATCAACGTTTGGTACCGGAATGAAAGTTCCGAGACGGAAAACGATCAGCATCAACAGAGTGAATACAATTTTATTTCGTATATCTCTAACGCGCATAAAGTTGGAGATTGTCTGAAACATTATACCACCTCTGTTTGTCCGCCCGCAGTTTCAATAGCTTCTTTAGCTGAAGCAGAGAACTTGTGAGCTTTCACAATAAGCTTTTTGTCAAGAGATCCGTTACCAAGAATCTTGATTCCAGCTTTTTCGCTGCTCACAAAACCTGTTTCAATAAGCAAAGCAGGTGTAACCTCTGTGCCTTCTTCGAAACGGTTTAATGTATCAAGGTTCACAATAGCGTATTCTTTACGGTTAATGTTCGTAAAGCCGCGTTTTGGTAAGCGTCGGAACAATGGGTTTTGACCACCCTCAAATCCTGGACGAACACCGCCGCCAGAACGAGCGTTTTGACCTTTATGACCTTTACCTGCAGTTTTACCATTACCAGAACCAATCCCGCGACCTTTACGCTTGCGCTCAGAACGAGATCCTTCTGCCGGTTTTAACTCGTGCAGTTTCATATGTGTGGCACCTCCTTATTCTAAAGTACGTTTTATAGTTCCTTTACAGAAACTAAATGAGCTACTTTCCCAACCATCCCACGGATAGCTGCGTTGTCAGCATGCTCAACAGTTTGATGCATTTTACGTAAGCCAAGAGCTTCTACAGTTTTACGTTGATCTGGTTTAGAACCGATCACGCTTTTAGTGAGGGTAACTTGTAATTTTGCCATTGTCATTTCCCCCCTTAACCTAGTAACTCTTCAACTGATTTGCCGCGTAATTTAGCAACGTCCTCAGCACGTTTTAGTCCAGTTAAGCCATTGATTGTAGCACGTACCATGTTGATTGGTGTGTTAGAACCAAGAGATTTAGAAAGAATATCAGTAATACCAGCTAGCTCAAGTACAGCACGAACTGGACCACCAGCGATAACACCAGTACCAGGAGCAGCAGGCTTGATTAAGATTTCACCAGCGCCAAAGTTACCGATAATTAAGTGTGGAGTAGTACCACGTACCATAGGCACTTCGATCAGGTTTTTCTTCGCATCTTCTACTGCTTTACGGATAGCATCAGGTACTTCTTGTGCTTTACCAGTACCGAATCCTACGTGGCCATTCTTGTCACCAACAACAACCAATGCAGTGAAGCGGAAACGACGTCCACCTTTTACAACTTTAGCTACGCGGTTAATAGTAACAACGCGTTCTTCAAGTTCAAGTTTGTTTGGATCAATGCGACGCATGAAATGTGTCCCTCCTTCTTATTAAAATTCTAAGCCATTTTCGCGAGCAGCTTCAGCTAAAGCTTTAACGCGTCCATGATATAAGTAACCGCCACGGTCGAATACAACAGATTTGATGTTTTTTTCCGTAGCACGTTTAGCGATTGATTCACCGATTGCAATTGCAGACTCTACATTACCTTTACCATCGAAATCTTTTTCCATAGTAGAAGCACTTACAAGTGTTACACCAGCAGTATCATCGATCAATTGCGCGTATAGATGTTTATTAGAACGGAATACGTTTAAACGAGGACGTTCAGCTGTACCCGTGATTTTAGAACGTACACGTGCATGACGTTTTTTACGAACTTGATTTTTATCTTGTTTCGTAATCACAGAGGTCACTCCTTTCTAATGCTTAGGCAGCATTATTTACCTGTTTTACCTTCTTTACGACGAACAACTTCGCCTTCATAACGAATACCTTTACCTTTATACGGCTCTGGTGGACGTGTTTGACGGATGTTAGATGCTAATGCACCAACGCGCTCTTTGTTAATTCCTTTGATGCTGATCTTAGTGTTTGTAGGAACTTCTACAATTAAGCCATCTTCAGGAGTAAATTCTACTGGATGAGAGTAACCAACGTTCAATACAAGTTTTTCACCTTGTAAAGAAGCACGGTAACCAACACCAACTAATTCAAGATTGCGTTCGAACCCTTTAGATACACCTTCAACCATGTTTGCAAGCAAAGCACGAGTTGTACCGTGAATCGTACGGTGTTCTTTAGATTCAGAAGGACGTGTTAAAGTAACAACGTTTTCTTCTTTTTCGATTTTAATATCTGCATTAAAAGTACGAGTAAGCTCGCCTTTTGGACCTTTTACAGTAACTTCATTGTTTGCACCAATTGTTACAGTAACGTCAGCAGGAACCTCAATTGGTTTTTTACCTACACGAGACATTTATTTGCACCTCCATTCGTTTGTTGCTTTTTACCAAACGTAAGCTACGATTTCGCCGCCAACTTGTTTAGCGCGTGCTTCTTTATCAGTTAATAGACCATTAGAAGTTGAAACTAAAGCAATCCCAAGTCCATTTAATACTCTAGGTACTTCATTAGTTTTCGCATATACACGAAGACCAGGTTTTGAAATACGTTTTAAACCAGTAATAACGCGCTCGTTGTTTTGACCGTATTTCAAGAAAATGCGAATGATACCTTGTTTGCTATCTTCAACATACTCTACGTCACGAACAAAACCTTCACGTTTAAGGATCTCAGCGATCTCTTTTTTCATGTTTGAAGCAGGTACTTCCAGTTTTTCGTGTCGAACCATGTTCGCGTTACGAATACGTGTAAGCATATCTGCAATCGGATCTGTCATTGTCATTACATTAACCTCCTTCCCAGTTTAGGGGATTACCAGCTGGCTTTTTTCACGCCAGGAATTTGTCCCTTGTAAGCAAGTTCACGGAAACAAATACGGCAAAGTTTAAATTTACGTAAGACCGAATGCGGACGTCCGCAACGTTCACAACGTGTGTAAGCTTGTACATTATGCTTTGGCGTGCGCTTTTGTTTAGCGATCATTGATTTTTTAGCCACGTTTACGCCTCCCTTATGTTTACTTTTGGAACGGCATTCCGAATTGTGTTAGTAACTCACGAGCTTCTTCGTCAGAGTTCGCAGTTGTTACAATTACGATATCCATACCGCGTACTTTAGACACTTTATCGTAGTCGATTTCAGGGAAGATCAATTGTTCTTTCACACCTAATGTGTAGTTACCGCGACCGTCGAATGCTTTTTTAGAAACACCACGGAAGTCACGTACACGTGGAAGAGAGATAGCAATTAATTTGTCCAAGAATTCGTACATACGCTCACCGCGTAATGTTACTTTCGCGCCGATTGGCATACCTTCACGAAGACGGAAGCCAGCGATTGATTTCTTAGCTTTAGTTACAACAGGTTTTTGACCTGTGATGATAGTTAATTCTTCTACAGCAGCGTCAAGTGCTTTAGTGTTTTGAACAGCGTCACCAACACCCATGTTGATAACGATTTTGTCCACTTGTGGCACTTGCATTACTGATTTATATTCAAACTTGCTCATTAGAGCAGGAGAAACTTCCTTAAGAAATTTTTCTTTTAGGCGGTTCATGTGTGTACCTCCCTTCTTCTTTTACTTATTTATCGATTTGTTCGCCAGATTTTTTTGCAACACGAACTTTTTTGCCATCTTCCACTTTATAACTTACGCGAGTCGGCTCGCCTGATTTAGGGTCGATTAACATAACGTTCGATACGTGAATTGATGCCTCTTGGCTGACAATTCCACCTTGTGGATTTGCCTGGTTTGGTTTCATGTGCTTTTTCACAAGATTCATACCCTCAACTAGCACACGGTCTTTCTTTGGAAAAGCAGCAATGATTGTACCAGTTTTGCCTTTTTCTTTCCCTGAGATCACCATAACTTTGTCGCCTTTTTTAACATGCATTCTGTCGCACCTCCTTGTTTAGCACTTTCGAGTTGATTAAAGAACTTCCGGAGCTAAAGATACGATTTTCATGAAGCTATTGTCACGTAATTCACGTGCAACAGGTCCGAAAATACGAGTTCCGCGCGGGCCTTTATCGTCACGAATGATAACGCATGCGTTTTCATCGAATTTGATATAAGTACCGTCTTTACGGCGTACACCGCTTTTAGTGCGAACGATAACAGCTTTAACGACGTCACCCTTCTTGACAACGCCACCTGGTGTTGCTTTCTTAACTGTACACACGACGATATCGCCGATGTTAGCAGTTTTACGACCAGAACCACCAAGCACTTTAATTGTTAAAACTTCACGTGCACCTGAGTTGTCAGCAACTTTCATACGACTCTCTTGTTGGATCACTTAGGTAACCTCCTCTCGGAATTTGGTCTGTTCCGAAATTTCTATTTAGATAATAACCGCTTTTTCTACAACTTCCACTAGGCGGAAACGTTTTGTAGCAGACAACGGACGAGTTTCCATGATACGAACTACGTCGCCTAATTTAGCTTCGTTTTGCTCATCATGCGCCTTGAACTTTTTAGAGTACTTAACACGCTTACCGTAAAGCTTATGCTTTTTGTATGTTTCTACCATAACAGTTACAGTTTTGTCCATTTTGTCAGAAACAACACGGCCCGTGTATACTTTGCGTTGGTTACGCTCAGTCATGCTCGAAAACCTCCTTTATCAGTTATTTGCACTGATTTCTCTTTCACGAATCACAGTTTTCATACGCGCAATAGCTTTACGTACTTGGCTAATGCGAGCTGTGTTTTCTAATTGACCAGTCGCCAATTGGAAGCGAAGGTTGAAAAGCTCTTCTTTCAGTGATTTCACTTTTTGTTCGATTTCTGCAGTGGTAAGGTCACGGAGTTCATTAGCTTTCATTAGATTCACCACCAATTTCTTCACGTTTTACGATTTTACATTTCACAGGAAGCTTATGTGATGCAAGTCGAAGTGCTTCGCGTGCTACCTCTTCAGAGACACCAGCGATTTCGAACATGATCTTTCCTGGTTTAACTACCGCTACCCAACCTTCAGGAGAACCTTTACCGGAACCCATTCGAACCTCAAGAGGCTTTTTAGTGTAAGGTTTATGTGGGAAAATTTTAATCCATACTTTACCGCCACGTTTCATGTAACGTGTCATTGCAATACGAGAAGACTCGATTTGACGGTTAGTGATCCAGCTAGCTTCAACAGCTTGTAAGCCGAATTCACCGAAAGTGATTTCTTTACCGCCTTTCGCTTCTCCGCGCATTTTTCCGCGGTGTTCGCGACGATATTTAACGCGTTTAGGCATTAACATATTATTTGCCTCCTTCCACAGAATTCTTCTTAACTGGAAGGACTTCACCACGATAGATCCAGACTTTAACACCAAGCTTACCATAAGTTGTGTCAGCTTCAGCGTGTGCATAATCAATGTCAGCACGTAAAGTATGAAGTGGTACAGTTCCTTCACTGTAGTGTTCAGCACGCGCGATGTCAGCGCCGCCTAGACGTCCAGATACTTGAGTTTTAATACCTTTAGCGCCTGCACGCATAGTGCGTTGTAATGATTGTTTTTGTGCACGACGGAAAGATACGCGGTTTTCTAATTGACGCGCAATGTTTTCAGCAACTAATTTTGCGTCTAGATCCGCACGTTTGATTTCAACGATGTTGATATGAACACGCTTGCCAGTAGTAGCGTTTAGGTTTTTACGAAGTGCTTCCACTTCAGTACCACCTTTACCAATTACCATACCTGGTTTCGCAGTGTGAATTGTAACATTAACACGGTTTGCAGCGCGCTCGATTTCTACTTTAGAAACAGAAGCCTCTTTCAAACGTGTTTCGATGTAGCTACGAATTTTTAAGTCTTCGTGAAGAAGAGTTGCATAGTCTTTTTCTGCGTACCATTTAGACTCCCAGTCACGAATAATGCCGATACGTAATCCTATTGGATGTACTTTTTGACCCACGAATTATCCCTCCTTCTTCTCAGATACCACGATTGTAATGTGGCTTGTGCGTTTGTTAATTGCGCTTGCACGCCCCATTGCACGTGGACGGAAACGTTTTAATGTTGGACCTTCGTCAACAAAAACTTCAGAAATAACTAGTTTATTTACATCTAAATCATAGTTGTGCTCAGCGTTTGCAACCGCAGATTTCAACACCTTTTCAACAACAGGTGATGCCGCCTTAGGTGTAAGGCGCAAAATCGCAACTGCTTCACCGATTTGCTTGCCTCGGATTAAATCAACGACTAATCGTACTTTACGAGGGGCAATACGCACTGTTTTAGCAATAGCTTTAGCTTGCATCAGGATATCCTCCTCTCAATTAGCGTCTTGTTTTCTTATCGTCATTGCCATGGCCTTTATACGCACGTGTTGGTGCGAATTCGCCCAATTTGTGCCCTACCATATCTTCAGTCACATATACAGGAACGTGTTTACGTCCGTCATATACTGCGATCGTTAATCCGATAAAAGTCGGGAAAATTGTTGAACGGCGAGACCAAGTTTTGATCACTTGTTTTTTCTCAGAGTCCTTTTGTGCGTCAACCTTCTTCATAAGATGGTCATCAACAAAAGGTCCTTTTTTCAAGCTACGACCCATTTTGGAACCTCCCTCAGTGATCTCGCTACGGCTCTCTGTTCGAACCGCAGAAGAATCACATTATTTTTTACGACGACGAATGATAAGTTTGTCGGATTTGTTTTTCTTTTTACGAGTTTTGTAACCAAGAGTTGGTTTACCCCAAGGAGTCATTGGTGATTTACGACCGATTGGAGAACGTCCTTCACCACCACCGTGTGGGTGGTCGTTCGGGTTCATTACAGATCCACGTACAGTTGGGCGTTTACCTAACCAACGGTTACGACCTGCTTTACCGATGTTGATTAACTCATGTTGTTCATTACCAACTTGACCAATTGTAGCACGGCAAGTTCCCAAAATCATGCGAACTTCACCAGATTGAAGACGAATAATTACGTACTTATCTTCTTTACCAAGTACTTGCGCAGAAGTACCAGCAGAACGTACTAATTGTCCACCTTTACCAGGTTTCATTTCGATGTTATGGATTGTAGAACCCATAGGGATGTTTTGTAATGGTAGTGCGTTACCTACTTTGATATCAGCTTCTGGACCTGACATGATAGTCATGCCAACTTCTAAGCCTTTAGGTGCTAGGATGTAACGTTTTTCACCGTCTAAGTAGTTAATTAATGCAATATTCGCAGAGCGGTTTGGATCATACTCAATAGTAGCAACGCGTCCTGGAATGCCATCTTTAAATCGTTTGAAATCGATGACACGGTATTGACGCTTATGGCCGCCACCATGATGACGAACAGTTAACTTACCTTGGTTATTACGGCCGCCTTTACGTTTGACAGGCTCAAGCAATGATTTCTCAGGCTTGTTAGTCGTGATTTCAGCGAAATCAGAAGCTGTCATGTTACGTCGACCATTGGAGGTAGGTTTGTACTTTTTAATCGCCATGTTTATTCCCTCCTTCTTGTTAGTTCAATTTGAATCCTGTATGGATTAAACTTCGAATAATTCGATGTCTTTGCTATCAGCAGTCAACTTAACAATTGCTTTACGGCGTTTGTTAGTGTATCCACCAAATTTACCAACGCGTTTGAATTTACCTTTGTAGTTCATGATGTTAACTTTCTCAACATCTACTCCAAAGATTTCTTCGATTGCGTGTTTAACTTGAGTTTTGTTGGCGCGAGTGTCCACTAAGAAAGTGTACTTTTTCTCTTCCATGATTTCAGAAGAACGCTCGGTAATGACCGGACGTTTAATAATATCACGTGCTTCCATTATCCAAGCACCTCCTCGATTTTTTCTACTGCAGCTTTTGTCACAACAATTTTGTCGTGTCCAAGCAAGTCAAGAACATTAATGCCTGTTGCTGTTACGACTGTTACTCCTGGGATGTTACGAGCAGATAATGCTACGTTTTCATCAAGTTCAGCTGTAACGAACAAAGCTTTTTTCTCGATAGAAAGGTCTTTCAACACTTTCAAGAAATCTTTAGTTTTTGGTGCGTTGAAAGCTAAGCCTTCAAGAACTACGAAATTCTCTTCTAACACTTTCGCAGAAAGAGCAGAACGTAGAGCTAAGCGACGAACTTTCTTCGGTAATTTGTAGCTGTAGCTACGTGGAACTGGACCGAATACAACACCACCGCCACGCCATTGTGGAGAACGAATCGAACCTTGACGAGCACGACCTGTTCCTTTTTGTTTCCATGGCTTACGACCACCACCAGCAACTTCAGAACGGTTTTTAACTTTATGATTACCTTGACGAAGTGACGCACGTTGAGCGACTACAGCATCAAATAATACATTACTGTTTGGCGCGATTCCGAAAACCGCATCGTTTAATTCGATTTCACCAACAGATGAACCTGTTTGGTTAAGTAAAGATACCTTTGGCATTCCTGTTTCCTCCTTCCTCTATATAATTAGTTAGCTTTGATAGCAGTTTTAACTACTACTAATGCTTTACGAGAACCAGGAACATTACCTTTAACAAGTAGCAAGTTACGATCAGCATCAACTTTTACGATTTCTAAGTTTTGGATCGTTACCATTGTGCCACCCATTTGACCAGGTAATTTCTTTTGTTTGAATACGCGGTTCGGAGCAACAGGCCCCATTGAACCAGGACGACGGTGGTAACGAGATCCGTGAGCCATAGGTCCGCGAGATTGTCCGTGGCGTTTAATAACACCTTGGAAACCTTTACCTTTTGTCACACCTGATACATCTACTACATCGCCTTCTGCGAAACTTTCAACCTTGACTTCTTGACCAACTTCGTACTCAGCAATATTCAAGCCGCGGAATTCGCGGATGAAGCGCTTAGGAGCAGTGCTAGCTTTTGCTACGTGTCCTTTAGCAGGTTTGTTAGAAAGCTTTTCACGCTTATCTTCAAAACCTAACTGGATCGCTTCGTAGCCGTCTGTTTCAACTGATTTCTTTTGAAGCACTACGTTTGGAGACGCCTCAATTACAGTTACAGGGATTAAGTCACCGTTCTCAGCAAATACTTGCGTCATACCGATTTTTCTACCTAAGATTCCTTTGGTCATTTGTCACACCTCCTACAGTAATTGTGTTTAGTTCTATTTGTTGTTTACCATTAAAGTTTGATTTCAATATCAACGCCAGATGGTAAGTCAAGCTTCATTAACGCATCAACAGTTTGTGGTGTTGGGTTAACGATATCGATCAGACGTTTATGCGTACGCATTTCGAATTGTTCACGAGAATCTTTGTACTTGTGAACCGCACGAAGAATTGTGTACACAGACTTCTCAGTTGGAAGTGGAATCGGACCTGATACACTTGCACCTGAACGTTTCGCAGTTTCCACAATTTTTTCAGCAGACTGATCAAGAATTCGATGATCATACGCTTTCAAACGGATACGAATTTTTTGTTTTGCCATAATTTTCCCTCCTTTTCGCCTATTTACTAGACATTCTCAACGAAAATTTTCCAACATCCCGCCATGGCAAAGCGGCCGGGTGTGTCGGTAACCTCTCGCATCATCGCAGTCAGATAAAGACCAACTTCAATATTATACATAAAGAAAAAGAATAACGCAAGTGGTTTCACGAAATTCTTTTTATCGCTTTCCTATTGTATGATGAATCCTTTTTTCTTTCAATAGCTTGAGTAATTGTCCGAACATTAAGTTCTTCCATTAAAGAACCATAATCGCAATCCAACCGAAAACCAGTAGCGGAATATTGTAATGGATAAACGTCGGTACGCACGTATCCCAAATGTGATTGTGTTGGCCGTCTACATTCAATCCAGCAGTTGGTCCCAGCGTACTATCTGACGCTGGCGATCCAGCATCTCCAAGTGCACCAGCTGTGCCAATCAAAGAAATAATGGCGAGCGTGCTGAATCCGAACTCTACAGCAAGCGGCACGAAGATTGCTGCGATAATCGGTATCGTCGCGAATGAAGAACCAATTCCCATCGTGATTAATAATCCAATGACAAGCATGAGCATTGCTGCGAGCGCTTTGTTTCCTTCTAATAATGAAGAAGCACTGCCTACCAATGATTCAATGTCTCCAGTTGCTTGAATAACAGAAGCAAATCCATTTGCAGCAATCATTACGAAACCGATGAATGCCATCATGCGCATACCTTCAGTTAATAAGTTATCGGCTTCCTTCCATTTGAGAACTCCAGCAACGTACAGCGTCAGAATTCCAGCAAGAGCTCCAATTATCATTGACTCGGTTTGTATTTGAGCTACGAGAGCAGCAACTAACGCAACAATTGTAAAGACAATATCTTTTTTACTAACTAGAATTGCTTCTGAAGCTTCTATAGTAATATCTTGTTCATACTCTCTTGGTCTTCTGTAAGAAAAGAAGATGGCAATCAACAGTCCGACGACCAATCCTCCTGTTGGAATTAACATGGCATACGGGATATCTTTCATATCAATTGCAAGACCCGCGGCTTCCATTTGCGTTGCGATGATCTCATGGAAGATAAATCCGAACCCATACGGCAATAAAATATAAGGTGCTGTTAAACCAAATGTCAGAACAGATGCAATCAGCCGACGATCAAGTTTAAGCATATTCATTACATTCAAAATGGGAGGTACAAGTAATGGAATAAAAGCAATATGAATAGGGATTAAATTCTGGGAGAATACAGCCATTAATAGTAACGTCAAAATAATGAGCGTTTTAGCCAAAGCGGTCTTTTCTGTTTCTCCATCTTTTTTAATTAGTTTTAGTATGCTTGCAACAAGAAGCTCTGGAATCCCTGTTTTAGAAATAGCGACGGCAAACCCACCGAGCAATGCATAGCTCAACGCAATGGAAGCCCCTCCGCCTAGTCCGTCTGTAAAAGCAGTGATTGTATCTGTCATGGTTAAACCACCTGCTAGCCCACCCGAAACGGCCCCTACAAGTAATGCAAACACAACGTTAACTCTCAACAAGCTTAATAGCAGCATGACTCCTACAGCGATTAATACAGCATTCATCTATATAATCTCCTTTGCGCTTTAGTTCACTAGTGTAGTAGAACAACAGATTAAAGAATATCAAGTTGTGTTGAAAAAGTCAACAATCCAAGGTGTTGAGAATCATTCCAATAATAATATTGGTAGTGGATTTAGAGGTTAATAGAAGGGGTACCTAAACCGAGGCTAATTTAAACGATATTGTTGTTTACCGTACATTTGCACTTGCCACATATTCGGCGTGCACGTGAGACTCACACTTCACACTCTTGCGGATAGCTAGTCGCAATGCAGACTTTCGTTCTTTATTAATTATTTATTACCTTAGTTAATTAGCTTTCTATAGAAATAGCTAAATTCAGTGTTTGCGCTTTAGTGAATCTATGAAAAAGCACTGCTTCTGTTTCTGCATCGCTACACTTGCTTCGTCCGCTGAAAGGGAGAAGCATTCCCTCTTTTATTATGAGCTTGTTGAACGATAGCTATTTATCATACATTTCGCTTGTACCATCTAAGGTGCAAATGCACTTTTTTCCTTATTCAAGATCAACATCTTTAATTAACATTGCTTAAACAGAAAAAAACCTTGCCAGCGTCCCGGCAAGGTTTATGAAAAGGTTAAATTATTTAGTGATAGTAGCAACTACGCCAGCACCAACAGTACGTCCACCCTCACGGATAGAGAACTTAGTACCTTCTTCAAGCGCGATTGGAGCGATAAGAGCAACAGTCATTTCGATGTTGTCTCCAGGCATAACCATTTCAACGCCTTCAGGTAAGTTACAGATACCAGTTACGTCAGTTGTACGGAAGTAGAACTGAGGACGGTAGTTAGTGAAGAATGGAGTGTGACGTCCACCTTCTTCTTTTGATAAAACATAAACTTCTGCTTTGAATTCAGTATGTGGAGTGATTGAACCTGGTTTAGCCAATACTTGTCCACGTTGGATATCTTCACGAGCTACTCCACGAAGAAGAGCACCGATGTTGTCACCAGCTTCTGCATAGTCAAGAAGTTTACGGAACATTTCAACGCCAGTTACTGTAGTTGATTTCGGCTCTTCAACGATACCGATGATGTCAACAACGTCTCCAACTTTAACTTGTCCACGCTCAACACGACCAGTAGCAACTGTACCACGACCTGTGATTGAGAATACATCCTCAACAGGCATCATGAATGGTTTGTCAGTTTGACGTTCTGGAGTTGGGATATAAGAGTCAACAGCGTCCATTAATTCAACGATTTTCTCTTCCCAAGATTCTTCACCTTCAAGAGCTTTAAGAGCAGAACCTTTGATTACTGGAATGTCGTCGCCAGGGAAGTCATATTCAGAAAGAAGATCACGAACTTCCATTTCTACTAATTCAAGTAACTCTTCGTCGTCTACCATGTCACATTTGTTCATGAAGACTACTAGGTAAGGAACACCAACTTGACGTGAAAGAAGGATGTGCTCACGAGTTTGTGGCATTGGGCCGTCAGCAGCAGATACTACTAGGATCCCGCCGTCCATTTGTGCAGCACCAGTGATCATGTTTTTAACATAATCGGCATGTCCTGGGCAGTCAACGTGTGCATAGTGACGAGCTGCAGTTTCATACTCAACGTGAGAAGTGTTGATTGTGATTCCGCGCTCTTTTTCTTCAGGAGCGTTATCGATTTGTGCATAGCTCATTGCAGTACCACCAGAACGTTTTGCAAGAACTGTTGCGATTGCAGCTGTTAAAGTTGTTTTACCATGGTCAACGTGACCGATTGTACCAATGTTAGCATGTGTTTTAGAACGATCGAATTTAGCTTTTGCCATTAGGGATGTCCTCCTCAAAATTATATGATTAGTTTTTGTTATGAATGATGATGGTCTAGATCCATCACCATTCATAGCTTACAAAATAGTTATACAAGATTAAAAATCAAACTTCAATGATTAACCTTTATTTTTTTTGATAATTTCTTCTGAAATTGATTTTGGTACTTCTTCGTAGTGATCGAAAGTCATAGAGAATACTCCACGACCTTGAGTTGCAGAACGAAGTGTTGTCGCATAACCAAACATTTCTGCAAGTGGAACCATTGAACGAACAACTTGTGAATTACCACGAGCGTCCATACCTTCTACGCGACCACGGCGAGAAGTGATGTTACCCATAATATCTCCTAAGTATTCTTCAGGAATTACTACTTCCACTTTCATCATTGGCTCAAGAAGAACTGGTTTACATTTTGAAATTGCGTTTTTCAATGCCATAGATGCAGCAATTTTGAACGCCATTTCATTTGAATCGACATCATGGTAAGAACCATCAAATAGACGAGCCTTAATGTCGATAAGTGGATATCCAGCTAGTACACCATTGTTTAAAGAGTCACGAAGACCTGCTTCAACAGCTGGGATGTATTCACGTGGTACAACACCACCGACAACGCCATTTACGAATTCAAAGCCTTTTCCTTCTTCGTTTGGAGAGAATTCAATCCAAACGTGTCCGAATTGACCACGACCACCTGATTGACGAACGAATTTACCTTCAACTTGAGCAGACTCACGGAATGTCTCACGGTAAGATACCATTGGAGCACCAACGTTAGCTTCTACTTTAAATTCACGGCGCATACGGTCAACTAAGATATCAAGGTGAAGTTCACCCATACCAGAGATGATTGTTTGTCCAGTTTCTGTGTCAGTATGAGCACGGAAAGTAGGATCTTCTTCTTGAAGTTTTTGTAAAGCTTGACCCATTTTATCTTGGTCAGCTTTTGACTTCGGTTCTACAGATAAAGAGATAACTGGCTCTGGGAATTCCATTGATTCAAGAATAACTTGGTTTTTCTCGTCACATAGAGTATCACCTGTTGTAGTGTCTTTAAGACCAACAGCAGCAGCGATATCACCAGAAAAAACTTTAGAAATCTCTTCACGGCTATTCGCGTGCATTTGTAAGATACGACCTACGCGCTCACGTTTACCTTTTGTAGAGTTTTGTACGTATGAACCTGATTCAAGAACACCAGAGTACACACGGAAGAATGTTAATTTACCAACATAAGGGTCAGTCATTACTTTGAATGCTAATGCAGAGAATGGTTGTGAGTCGTTAGATTCACGAACAACTTCTTCATCAGAATCAGGTAAGATACCTTTTATTGCTGGTACGTCTGTTGGAGCTGGAAGATAATCAACTACTGCGTCAAGCATTTTTCGAACACCTTTGTGTTTGAATGCTGAACCACAAATAACTGGGTAGAATTCAACTGCGATTGTTGCTTTACGGATAGCCGCTTTCAACTCTGCATTTGAGATTTCTTCACCTTCTAGGTATTTCTCCATAAGATTTTCGTCAACGCTAGCTACCGCTTCGATTAATTTCTCACGATATTCTGCAGCTTGAGCTTTATGTGATTCAGGAATTTCGCCTTCTGTAATTGCAGTACCATCTTCGTTACCGTAGAAAGTAGCATTCATTTCAATAAGGTCGATAATTGCACTGAAATCTTCTTCTGTACCAATTGGAAGTTGTACTGGATGCGCGTTCGCTTGAAGACGCTCGTGTAGAGTTCCTACAGAATACAAGAAGTCTGCACCCAATTTATCCATTTTGTTAATGAAAACAATACGTGGTACGCCGTATGTTGTAGCTTGGCGCCATACTGTTTCAGTTTGTGGTTCAACACCAGATTGTGCATCAAGAACCGTTACAGCACCATCAAGTACGCGAAGTGAACGTTCAACTTCAACAGTGAAGTCTACGTGACCTGGAGTATCGATGATGTTTACGCGGTGGCCTTTCCATGCAGCTGTTGTTGCAGCAGAAGTGATCGTGATTCCACGCTCTTGCTCTTGCTCCATCCAGTCCATTTGTGATGCACCTTCGTGCGTTTCACCAATTTTATGGATTTTACCAGTGTAATAAAGAATACGCTCTGTAGTAGTTGTTTTACCAGCATCAATATGGGCCATGATACCGATGTTACGTGTATTCTCTAAGGAGAATTCTCTAGCCATTTTGTATTTCTCCTTCCATCTCAAATTAGAATGATTAGTGGATGAAAAATCCTACCAGCGGTAATGAGCGAATGCTTTGTTCGCTTCCGCCATTTTGTGCATATCTTCACGTTTCTTCACAGAAGCACCTGTGTTGTTAGAAGCGTCAAGAATTTCATTAGCTAAACGCTCTTCCATAGTTTTCTCCCCACGAAGACGAGAATAGTTAACTAGGTAGCGAAGACCTAATGTAGAACGGCGTTCTGGACGAACTTCGATTGGCACCTGATAGTTAGAACCACCAACACGGCGAGCTTTAACTTCAAGTACTGGCATGATGTTAGCTAATGCTGCATCAAATACTTCCAAAGGATCTTTACCTGAACGTTCTTGAACAAGTTCAAACGCTCCATAAAGAATTTTTTGAGAAGTACCTCTTTTACCATCTACCATCATTTTATTGATTAAACGAGTTACAAGTTTTGAATTATAAATTGGATCTGGTAACACGTCACGTTTGGAAACAGGACCTTTACGAGGCATGTGTTTTCCTCCTTTCGATGAGATCTATAGTTTTATTTTTAATTAGCTTTTTTTAACTTTAGGGCGTTTAGTACCGTATAGTGAGCGGCTTTGCATACGACCGTTTACACCGGCAGTATCAAGAGCACCACGTACGATATGGTAACGAACACCCGGTAAATCTTTAACTCGTCCTCCACGGATTAGAACAACACTATGTTCTTGAAGGTTATGACCTTCACCCGGGATGTACGCAGTAACCTCAATTAGGTTAGTTAAACGTACACGCGCATATTTACGAAGCGCTGAGTTTGGTTTTTTTGGTGTCATTGTACCAACACGAGTACAAACCCCACGTTTTTGCGGTGAACTAACGTTTGTTAACGTTTTTTTAGAGCTGTTATACCCTTTGTTCAATGCTGGTGAGCCAGATTTGACTGTTTTGGATTTACGAGGCTTACGTACCAATTGGTTAATTGTAGGCATCGATTATTCCTCCCTTCTTGTTATCGTTGTAATACCACACATCCAGGTGGTTCATTTTTGGGTAAAAAACAAAGTCTTTGTGTTTTCATACACAAAAACTGTTACACAGTAATTGCAACAACTGCTGCACCCACTTGAAGTCCGCAGGCTTTACCGAGTTCTATTTTAGACTCTACAAAGTCAATCTTCACACCTTTTTCTTCCGCTAATAGAATAGCTGGTTGGGTGATCCGGTTGTCTGCATCACGAGCCACGAGAATTTCTACTACATGGCCACCATGGATTGCTTTTACTGTTTGCTTAGTACCGATGACGGTTTTCATCGCCTGATTTACTTTTTCATAAGACATTTAGCATATCCTCCAAAGACCCAGACCTTCAACTATCAACCTTAAATATATTATCATCCATTATTTTTTCTGTCAACCCATTTCACAAGAAAAGCGGAAAGACCGCAACACTTATCGGTTGTCATTAAAATTCCGGGGGGCCGCTTATACAAACCCCCGGAACAGGATGAAATTATTCTGCGCTCACTGCTACTGCAGCTTCGTTTTTCTTCTCATCAACAATCTTGATCTGACGGTAACGTTGCATACCAGTACCCGCCGGAACGAGTTTACCGATAATAACATTTTCTTTCAGGCCAAGCAATTCGTCGCGTTTTCCTTTGATCGCCGCGTCTGTTAACACACGCGTAGTTTCTTGGAATGATGCAGCTGATAAGAACGATTCTGTTTCAAGTGAAGCTTTTGTAATACCGAGAATAACTGGGCGACATGTTGCAGGTAGTTTACCATTTAACACTGCCTCTTTATTCGCATCCGCAAATTGGTGAATGTCGAGTAACGAACCTGGTAACAGTTCCGTTTCACCCGCCTCGATGACGCGCACTTTACGAAGCATTTGGCGAACCATTACTTCGATATGTTTGTCTCCGATTTCTACCCCTTGCATACGGTATACTTTTTGAACTTCTTTCAACAAGTACTCTTGTACAGTTGAAACGTCTTTAACTTTCAACAATTCTTTCGGATCAATCGAACCTTCAGTCAATACTTCACCGCGTTTAATGGCATCATTCAGTTGAACTTTCAAACGACCATTATAAGGAGCTAGGTATTTACGTGTTTCAACATCACCTTGAACTGTAATTTCTTTTTGACCTTCACGGATTTCATCAATTGCAGAGATAACACCTGTAATTTCAGTAATGACCGCTTGACCTTTAGGATTACGAGATTCGAAAATCTCCTGGATACGCGGAAGACCTTGTGTAATATCGTCTCCAGCTACCCCACCTGTATGGAACGTACGCATCGTTAACTGAGTACCTGGCTCACCGATTGATTGGGCAGCAATGATACCAACTGCTTCTCCAACCTCAACGTTTTCACCAGTTGCCAAGTTGATTCCGTAACATTTTTTACATACGCCGTGTTTCGTGTTACATGTGAAAGCAGAACGAATAGTTAATTCTTCGAATCCAGCATCCAAAATAACGCGAGCTACGTCTTCAGTAATCAAAGCATCTTTCTCCAGAATAACTTTTTTCGTTTCTGGATGGAAAATAGTTTTACGTGTATGACGACCGACAATACGCTCGTCGAACCCTTCGATTACCTCTGTTCCGTCCATTAATGCGCCGATCAATAAGCCACGGTCCGTTCCGCAATCATCTTCACGAACAATAACATCTTGAGCAACGTCAACCAAACGACGTGTTAAGTAACCTGAGTCAGCCGTTTTAAGAGCTGTATCCGCAAGACCTTTACGAGCACCATGCGTAGAGATGAAGTATTCAAGTACCGTTAAACCTTCACGGAATGATGATTTAATCGGAAGCTCGATAATACGACCGGCCGGATTGGCCATCAAACCACGCATACCTGCAAGTTGAGTAAAGTTGGATGCGTTACCACGCGCTCCAGAGTCACTCATCATGAAGATTGGGTTCAAGTTGTCTAATGATTTCATTAGTTTTTCCTGAATAACGTCCTTCGCAGCACTCCAGTAAGAAATAACACGATCATAGCGCTCTTCTTCTGTAATTAATCCACGACGGAATTGCTTCAGAACTTTATCTACTTTGTCTTGAGCTTCTTCTAATACTTTACCTTTGTCTGGAAGTACCACGATATCTGAGATACCGATTGTAATACCAGCTTTAGTTGAGTATTTGAAACCAAGATTCTTCATACGGTCAAGCATTTTCGACGTTTCAGTAATATGGAAACGTTTGAATACTTCAGCGATGATGTTTCCAAGAATTTTCTTCTTGAATGGTGACACAAGTTCCATTTCATCAATGTGTGTACGCACATCAGTAGTTGTTGGAACAAAGTATTTAGACGGTGTTTCAACTTGAAGGTTGAAATCCGTTGGTTCGTTAATGTACGGGAATGTTTCAGGTAAAATTTCATTGAAAATTACTTTACCCACTGTCGTCAATAACAACATTTTGTTTTGTTCTTCAGTGAATGTTTGGTTGTTCAATGAACCTGCAGCGATTGCAATACGTGTATGCAAATGCGCATGTCCGTTTTGATAAGCAATCAACACTTCATTTGGACCGTAGAATGTAGAACCTTCGCCTGTTGCACCTTTACGCTCAAGTGTTAGGTAGTAGTTACCTAATACCATATCTTGAGATGGTGTAACAACTGGTTTTCCATCTTTCGGGTTCAAAATGTTTTGTGCAGCCAACATCAATAAGCGAGCTTCAGCTTGCGCTTCTGCTGATAAAGGAACGTGAACCGCCATTTGGTCACCATCGAAGTCAGCGTTATAAGCTGTACATACTAGAGGGTGAAGACGAATTGCGCGACCTTCTACTAGAGTTGGTTCGAAAGCTTGAATTCCAAGACGGTGAAGCGTCGGTGCGCGGTTTAGTAAAACCGGATGCTCCTTAATGACGTCTTCTAATACATCCCAAACTTCTGAATGCATACGCTCAATTTTACGTTTTGCACTCTTAATGTTGTGAGCTAAGCCACGCTCAACAAGTTCTTTCATCACAAACGGCTTGAATAATTCAATCGCCATTTCTTTTGGAAGACCACATTGATACATTTTCAAGTTTGGACCTACAACGATAACCGAACGACCAGAGTAGTCAACACGTTTACCAAGTAAGTTTTGACGGAAACGACCTTGTTTCCCTTTCAACATATGTGAAAGTGATTTCAATGGACGGTTACCTGGTCCAGTAACTGGACGGCCACGACGACCATTATCAATCAACGCATCAACAGCCTCTTGTAACATACGTTTTTCGTTCTGAACGATGATGCTAGGTGCACCAAGGTCTAATAAACGTTTTAGACGGTTGTTACGGTTGATAACACGACGATACAAGTCATTTAAATCAGAAGTGGCAAAACGGCCACCATCTAATTGAACCATCGGGCGTAATTCTGGTGGAATTACCGGAAGTACGTCTAAAATCATCCAGTCTGGTTTGTTCCCAGAGTTACGGAATGATTCAACTACTTCAAGACGCTTAATTGCACGCGTACGTCGTTGACCAGCTGCAGTTTTAAGCTCTTCCTTCAGCATTTCTGTTTCTTTTTCAAGATCAAGTTCTTGAAGAAGACGTTTGATCGCTTCAGCACCCATTGCAGCATAGAATTTCGTACCGTATTTTTCACGGTATGCACGGTATTCTTTCTCAGACAATAGTTGTTTACGCTCAAGTGGTGTATTCGCTGGGTCTACAACTACGTAAGAAGCAAAGTAAATCACTTCTTCCAAAGAACGTGGAGACATATCCAGGATAAGTCCCATACGACTTGGAATCCCTTTGAAATACCAAATATGTGATACTGGAGCTGCTAATTCAATGTGACCCATGCGCTCACGGCGCACTTTTGAACGTGTAACTTCAACGCCACAACGATCACAAACGACACCTTTATAACGAACACGCTTATACTTACCGCAATGACATTCCCAGTCCTTTGTTGGTCCGAAAATGCGTTCACAGAACAAACCATCTTTTTCAGGTTTAAGTGTGCGGTAGTTAATCGTTTCAGGCTTCTTCACTTCACCGTATGACCAAGAACGAATCTTGTCAGGAGATGCTAAACCAATCTTCATGTACTCAAAATTATTAACGTCTATCAAGGAGCCTACCTCCCTTAGTCTGGGTCTTTTAAAGACTTTATCCACTTAGCTCAGGCGGATAACTTTTATGGAAATGGAAATGCGGGCAGGTATGATGGCCTGCCCTTATTTCTTAAAACTAATTTATATATATTGCCTTATTCGGCTGAGCCGACTGGCACTTCGTCCGTCATTGGCAGGATGTTGAGTGCATCAGCTGGTTGAAGATCGTCTTCCTCATCCAAATCACGCAATTCAATTTCTTGGTCGTTGATTGTCATCATCTTAACGTCCATACCTAAACTTTGAAGTTCTTTAATTAATACTTTGAATGATTCTGGAACACCTGGTTCTGGAACGCTTTCACCTTTAACGATGGCTTCGTATGTTTTCACACGACCTACCACGTCATCGGACTTCACTGTCAAGATTTCTTGAAGTGTGTAAGCGGCACCGTATGCCTCAAGTGCCCAAACCTCCATCTCACCGAAACGTTGTCCACCAAATTGTGCTTTACCACCAAGCGGTTGTTGCGTAACAAGAGAGTAAGGTCCAGTAGAACGAGCATGTAATTTATCGTCAACCATGTGGGCTAACTTAATCATATACATAATCCCGACAGAAACGCGGTTGTCGAATGGCTCACCTGAGCGACCATCATACAATGTTGTTTTACCGTCACGGTTCATACCTGCTTCTTCCATCGTATCCCAAACGTCAGCTTCATTGGCACCATCAAATACTGGTGAAGCCATATGAATGCCAAGAGTACGGGAAGCCATACCTAAGTGAAGCTCCAATACTTGACCGATGTTCATACGAGATGGAACCCCTAGAGGGTTAAGCATGATATCAACTGGTGTGCCGTCCGGAAGGAAAGGCATGTCTTCTTCTGGAAGGATACGCGAGATAACACCTTTGTTACCATGACGTCCAGCCATTTTATCCCCAACAGAGATTTTACGTTTTTGAACGATGTATGCACGAACGAGTTGGTTCACACCTGGTGGAAGCTCGTCGCCATCTTCGCGGTTAAACACTTTAACATCCAGGATAATTCCGCCTGCACCATGAGGTACACGTAGAGAAGTATCACGGACTTCACGTGCTTTTTCACCAAAGATTGCATGTAATAAACGTTCTTCAGCCGTTAACTCAGTAACCCCTTTAGGTGTTACTTTACCTACTAAGATATCGCCGTCGCGAACTTCCGCACCGACACGAATGATTCCGCGGTCATCTAAGTTACGAAGCGCTTCTTCACCCACGTTTGGAATATCACGTGTGATTTCTTCAGGTCCGAGCTTAGTATCACGGGATTCTGACTCGTATTCTTCGATATGCACAGAAGTGTACACATCGTCTTTTACAAGACGTTCACTCATGATAACAGCATCTTCATAGTTGAAACCGTCCCATGTCATGAAAGCAACAAGCACGTTACGTCCAAGTGCCATCTCACCGCGCTCCATAGAAGGACCATCAGCAAGAATATCAAGTGGTTTCACGCGATCGCCAACTTTAACGATTGGGCGTTGGTTATAACTCGTCCCTTGGTTAGAACGAATGAATTTTTGTAATTTATATTTTGTTAAATCGCCTTTAACTTCTTTGCCGTCGATTTCTTCAATGCGACGAACTCGAATTTCTTTCGCTTCTACATGTTCAACGATTCCGTCAAACTTAGCGATGACCGCAGCACCCGAGTCACGCGCATTCACATGTTCCATCCCTGTTCCTACAAAAGGAGCTTCAGGATTTAACAATGGAACCGCTTGACGTTGCATGTTCGCACCCATAAGGGCACGGTTGGAGTCATCGTTCTCTAAGAACGGGATACACGCTGTCGCTGCAGAAACAACTTGTTTAGGCGATACATCCATATAATCGATTGATGAACGTTTGAATACCGTGTTATCTCCGCGGAAACGACCAACAACTTCTTCGTCGACAAATTCACCATTGTCAGAAAGACGGGCATTAGCTTGCGCTACTACGTAGTTGTCTTCTTCATCTGCTGTTAAATAATCGATGCGAGTTGTCACAAGGCCTGTCTCAGGATCTACGCGACGGTAAGGTGTTTCAATAAATCCGAATTTGTTCACTTTCGCGAAACTTGAAAGTGAGTTGATCAACCCAATGTTTGGTCCCTCAGGCGTTTCAATCGGACACATACGACCGTAGTGGGAGTAATGAACGTCACGTACTTCAAAACCAGCACGTTCACGCGTTAAACCACCGGGTCCTAATGCCGATAGACGGCGTTTGTGCGTCAATTCAGCAAGTGGATTTGTTTGATCCATGAATTGAGACAACTGAGAACTACCAAAGAACTCTTTAATTGATGCAATAACCGGACGGATATTAATCAATTGTTGTGGCACTATAGATTGTGTGTCGTTAATTGACATACGCTCACGTACCACACGTTCCATACGGGAAAGACCAATACGGAATTGATTTTGTAATAGTTCCCCTACTGAACGTAAACGACGGTTACCTAGATGATCAATGTCATCCGTGTTTCCAATGTTGTAAAGTAGGCCGAAGAAGTAACTAACAGAAGAAATAATATCAGCAGGTGTGATGTTTTTTATCGCATCTTCAATATAAGCATTGCTGATGACATTAATTTCTTGTTGCGCTTCATTGTTTGGAGCGTAAATTTTGATTGATTGTAACGTGATATCGCCTTCTAATACGCCACCTACTTGAGAAATTGTGCGGAATCCGATTCCATTCTCAAGATGTGGGATTAAACGATCAAGTAAACGACGGTCAATCACTGCACCTTGTTCCGCTAAAATTTCACCAGTTTCTGGATCAACTAGCGTTTCAGCTACTGTCTGGTTGAATAGACGGTTTTTAATGTGCAGTTTTTTGTTCATTTTGTAACGACCAACATTCGCTAAGTCATAGCGTTTTGGATCGAAGAAACGTGAGTACAACAGGCTCTTCGCACTTTCAACTGTTGGCGGCTCGCCTGGACGAAGACGCTCATAAATTTCAAGCAACGCTTTATCTGTGCTCTCCGTGTTATCTTTTTCTAAAGTATTACGAAGGTATTCGTTATCGCCGATAAGGTCGATAATTTCTTGATCAGAACCAAAGCCAAGTGCACGCAGAAGTACCGTTACTGGTAATTTACGTGTGCGATCGATACGTACATATACTACGTCCTTCGCATCGATTTCGTATTCCAACCATGCGCCACGGTTAGGAATAACCGTTGCACCGAAACCTTTTTTACCGTTTTTATCTGTCTTATCATGGAAGTAAACACTTGGTGAACGGACTAACTGAGATACGATTACGCGCTCAGCACCGTTGATGACGAAAGTACCTGTTTCTGTCATGAGTGGGAAATCACCCATAAACACATCTTGTTCTTTCACTTCATCTGTTTCTTTGTTGTGCAAACGTACTTTTACGCGAAGTGGTGCAGCGTAAGTTACGTCACGTTCTTTTGATTCATCGACCGGATACTTAGGTTCACCTAATGTATAATCGATGAATTCCAGTGAAAGATTACCTGTGAAGTCTGCAATCGGAGAAATGTCTCGGAACATTTCACGCAAACCTTCTTCCAGGAACCATTCATAAGATGCTGTTTGAATTTCGATTAAATTCGGAAGTTCCAGCACCTCATTAATACGCGCAAAACTTCTGCGCTGGCGGTGTTGTCCGTACTGAACTAGTTGACCTGCCAACTCATTCACCCCTCAATAAAGCAATATTAGGACTTTTCGGCACACCATATTTAGTGTATGATGTCGAAAAGACAAAAAGAAAACGAGTTCTATAAGAGCTCATTTTCGGTTAACTAAATTTATTCTTGGTAAGTATACCCACTCGCAAAACACCTTTATACAAAAGGGCATACGACCGCAAAATAATATTTTTGCATTTTATTATAATATCATAGCGATTTTGTCAAGTCAATAATCATTTGACTTTCTCAGCCTTAATGATCCAGTAACCTCTTACCTTATCGATCACTTCAACTTGACCGAAAATTCCTTCTAATCGATCGAAAGTTGACGGAGCTCCTTGTTTCTTCTGAATGACAACCCACAACTCTCCACCCACACGCAATTTCGCATAGGCATCTAAATAAAAACGAAAAATCGTTTGTTTTCCAGCACGGATCGGCGGGTTTGTTAATATTGCAGCAAAGTCAGTTTCCGTAACGTCGGTTAACCCGTCACTTTCATAGATTCGTACATTTTGTACCCCGTTACCCTCCGCATTTTTACGCGAAAGTTGCACTGCACGTTCGTTGATGTCCACCATGTGAATTGTACGATCTGCCTCAGTTTTAGCGATGGATAAACCAATTGGTCCATACCCACACCCTACATCAAGCACAGGTCCTTCAGTCGCAGGCATTACAAACGCATCAATTAAAACACGGGACCCAAAATCTACTTCGCTTTTACTGAAAACACCCGTATCCGTTTCAAAATGAAACAGCTCACCACGCAGTGTAAAACTCCATGACTTAGGCTTACTTTCAGTTTGAGGTTTTTTTGAATAATAATGATCAGCCATTCGGGCACCCTCCAACCTGTTGATGAAATGAAGAAAAAGCCCGCCGTTAACTGACGAGCTTTCCATTACTTATTAAAAGAAATTATTTAACTTCTACTGAAGCGCCAACTTCTTCAAGTTTAGCTTTGATTTCTTCTGATTCTTCTTTAGTTACGCCTTCTTTAAGAGCTTTAGGAGCGTTATCTACAACTTCTTTAGCTTCTTTAAGACCTAATCCAGTGATTTCACGAACCACTTTGATTACTTTGATTTTTTGATCTCCTGCAGAGTTAAGGATTACATCAAATTCAGTTTTTTCTTCTTCAGCAGCAGCACCGCCACCAGCAGCCATAGCCATTGGTGCAGCAGCTGTAACGCCGAATTCTTCTTCGATTGCTTTTACTAAGTCGTTTAATTCAAGAACTGTCATACCTTTGATTGCTTCAAGGATTTGAGTGTTGTTCATTGTATGTTCCTCCTAATAGGAATATTTTTTTGTTTGGGTTATACCCGGGTTTAAACAGCTAAGCCTTGTAACGAATTACGCGCCTTGCTCTTCTTTTTGTTCTGCAACAGCTTTTGTTGCAAGCGCGAAGTTGCGCATTGGAGCTTGTAGAACGCTGAGTAGCATTGACAACAAACCTTCGCGAGAAGGAAGTTCTGCAAGTGCTTTAATATCTTCAGCAGTTGCGATTGCACCTTCGATCACACCAGCTTTGATTTCAAGGTTCTCGTTCTTTTTAGCGAAATCGTTAAGGATTTTCGCTGGCGCTACTACGTCTTCTGTTGAAAACGCAATTGCGTTTGGACCTGTAAGACTTTCGTTCAAGCCTTCAAGACCAGCAACTTCAACTGCACGGCGAGTCATTGTGTTTTTATACACTTTGAATTCAACGCCAGCTTCACGAAGTTGTTTACGAAGTTCAGTTACTTGAGAAACACTCAAGCCACGGTAGTCAACTACTACTGCAGTTGCTGCTGTTTGGAACTTTTCAGTAATTTCTTCAACACGAACTTTTTTAGCTTCGATTGCTCTGCTCATCTGGACACCTCCTAATAGAATGAGTCATTTATACCGCCAAAAGAAAAGCCCCTGGATCTATATAGACACAGGGGCTGAAACGTCATCTTAAAAAGAATCTGAATGCATGTCCTCGGTAGGATCATTATGCGACAAGTCGCCCCTACTGTCTACGGTACAAATAATTTATTTACAACAAAAGTCATCTTAACAGATAGACTTTAAACTGTCAACCTTATTTGTTAACTTTTACGCTAGAAGAATCCACTTTTACAGATGGACCCATTGTAGTTGTAACGTTAACTGATTTCATGTAAGTTCCTTTAGCTGCCGCAGGCTTAGCTTTTTGAACTACATCAAATACTGCCAAGAAGTTTTCAACTAACTTGTTGTCGTCGAAAGAAACTTTACCGATTGGTGCATGGATAATACCAGCTTTGTCAGCACGGTACTCAACTTTACCAGCCTTGATTTCTTCGATCGCTTTAGTTACGTCGAATGTTACAGTACCAGTTTTAGGGTTTGGCATTAAGCCTTTTGGTCCTAAAACGCGACCTAATTTACCAACTTCACCCATCATGTCAGGAGTAGCTACGATTACATCGAAGTCAAACCATCCTTGTTGGATTTTGTTAATGAACTCTGTATCGCCAACAAAGTCAGCGCCAGCAGCTTCTGCTTCTTTTAATTTTTCGCCTTTAGCGAAAACTAATACACGTTGAGTTTTACCAGTTCCGTTTGGAAGTACTACTGCTCCACGGATTTGTTGGTCATTTTTACGTGTGTCGATTCCTAATTTGAATGCCACTTCAACTGTTGCGTCAAAGTTAACAGTGCTCGTTTTTTTAGCAAGTTCGATTGCCTCTTGAGCTGCGTACAATTTAGTACGGTCTACCAATTTCGCTGCATCTTGCAACTTTTTACCTTTTTTAGCCATTGTAAAATGTCCTCCTTGATTGTGGTTTTAGCGGAATAAACCTCCCACGAATAAGGGTTGCGTGTCTTATAGACATCCGCAACCCCCCAAAAACTAATGCATCATCAAGTGCAGGGATTAGTCTTCGATGACGATACCCATGCTGCGCGCAGTACCTTCAACCATCAACATAGCTGCTTCAACTGATGCTGCGTTTAGGTCTGGCATTTTTTGTTCAGCGATTTCGCGAACTTTATCACGCTTCACCGTAGCAACTTTTTTGCGGTTTGGTTCACCAGAACCTGACTGGATACCAGCCGCCACTTTAAGTAATACTGCTGCAGGTGGAGTTTTTGTAATGAATGTAAATGAACGGTCTTCAAATACAGAAATTTCAACAGGGATAATTAGTCCAGCTTGATCTGCCGTACGTGCGTTGAATTCTTTACAGAATCCCATGATATTAACACCTGCTTGACCCAATGCTGGACCAACCGGCGGTGCTGGATTTGCTTTACCAGCAGGAATTTGTAATTTTACTACCTTAACAACTTTTTTAGCCACGAGACACACCTCCTTAAGTCCGTGATGTGGTAATTGGGTTGCCCCTCCCACTCAATATCTGTCTGTCAGCTACTAGCTGAGCATAAGCTAAAATTTTCGCAGACTACACTATTTCAGTCTGACCTTTGAAATAATACCATTTTTCCAAAACTTAAGCAAGTAGCTTTTGGAAAAAGGTTCTATGAACTAGATTTTAAATGCTTTTTTTCCATTCAAGATTGCTAATGTCTAGTTGCAAGCGCCAGCTCTCACCTAAGCTTAGGGCCACAGGATGTGGGTCATGAAGGCGTTCCGACACGATGTCGGGAATTTAGCCTTCCTTCCCCTAATCTAGCGAAAGCTAGCTTTCGCATCGAGTGGCGTTTTCACTTTTCTAATTACATTTTAATAACTTGGTCGTAGTCAAGTTCCATTTTCGTTTCGCGTCCAAACATATCAACAGAAACTTTCAACTTACCTTTTGCATCATCAATCTCTTCCACTTTACCTTGGAAGTGTGCAAATGGTCCTTCAAGAACTTCAACCATTTCCCCAACCGTGTATTGCGCTTCAATTTTGCGCTCTGTCATGCCCATTTGTTTCAGGATGAATTCTACTTCTTCCGGCAATAATGGTGTCGGTTTTGCTCCACCACCTGAAGAACCGATAAATCCAGTAACGCCTGGAGTATTTCGCACGACATACCAAGAATCGTCTGTCATCACAAGTTCAACTAAAACATACCCAGGGAATGTTTTACGCATAACTGTACGTTTTTTACCATCTTTAAAATCCGTTTCTTGCTCTTCCGGGATAATGACGCGGAAGATCAGATCGGACATACCCATCGTTTCAACACGCTTTTCAAGATTTGCTTTTACTTTGTTCTCGTATCCAGAATACGTGTGAACAACATACCAATTCTTTTCCATAAGTAGCAGGACTGTTCGTCCGTCCCTCCATTTCTTAGACAAATGAAAAAACCCGTTCTAAGTTTCTGACGGGCTATTCTCCACAAGTGCTATCTGTTATCAAATTACAGTTTAAGGAACCAGCGAAACGCTTGTGAAATTCCTAGGTCAACGACTGCGAAAAATACTGCCATAATTACGACCGTTGAAAGTACAATGACTGTATAACGAGTCATTTCCTTACGTTTAGGCCAACTAACTTTTCTCATTTCCGAGACAACATTACCAAAGAAACCACTGATATTAGTCATTCTGATTTAACCCTCCGAGTAAAAATTATCTATGTCTATATTTACAACGTTTGCTTATGAACCGTATGCGCTTTGCAATGGGAGCAATACTTTTTCAGTTCCAGACGCTCACTCGATCCTTCTTTTGAAGCAGGAACTGTATAGTTTCGCGAACCACATTGCACACAGCTTAAGACGACTTTATTAGCCATTTTATCACCTTTTAAGTCAGCATTTGTCTTTTTAAAGACTATCACCTACGGTTTAGACTGTCAACAAACGCCCAGGTGAAGATTTCAATGAACGCCACCAATTTCAATGTGCCGTTCAAGTTTCCGCTTCACACGCTGTAATGCGTTGTCTATGGATTTTACATGACGATTTAATTCTTCTGAAATTTCATGGTAAGACTGTCCATCCAAATACAAGGCAAGTACTTGCCTCTCCAATTCGCTCAGAATTTCACTCATTTTTTCTTCCATGTAATCAAAATCTTCACGGTGAATCATCAGTTCTTCGGGATCATCAATAGCAGAGCCCGAAATCACATCCATTAGTGTGCGGTCTGATTCTTCATCAAAAATCGGCTTGTCCAATGACACATATGAATTGAGTGGGATATGCTTTTGACGTGTAGCTGTTTTGATAGCAGTTATAATTTGACGTGTAATACAAAGTTCTGCGAATGCTCGAAACGATGAGAGCTTGTCCCCTCTGAAATCACGAATCGCTTTGTAAAGTCCAATCATTCCTTCTTGAATGATATCTTCTTTATCAGCCCCGATTAAAAAGTAAGACCTGGCTTTCATACGCACAAAAGATCGATATTTGGTGATTAAAAAGTCAAGCGCATCAGAATCGCCAGTGTGGACCAATTCCACAAGCTCGTCATCTAGTAAGTCTTCAAATTGGTGCAGCTTCACGTGTACATAGTCACTCTTAATCAACAGTATCACCTCGGCCGTCTGCATAGTTTGACCCTAGTATACAGGATGTGGAAATCGAGCGTCAACGACTCATTTCATCCCTCTGCGCCATTTTTCAAAAATTTCTGCCACTTCATTACTTAGCTGGATTTTGGAAAACGGGCGCTGCTCCTGGATAGCCTTCACCTTCTTCGTGATATTCTCCTGAACTAACTCCATTTCAATTTCAAGTTCTCGTGCAGACTTTCTTAGTGCGCCTTGTGCGAAAATCACCCATTGTTCCGTCAAATCAGATGTAGCTACATGCACTTGATCACGTCTTGTCATTAATTGTGATGTTAATTTTTCAATACGTTCATCCGCAGTTTCGTTTTCCCTGGTGAAAATAACTTCGACATCATATTGTTTCTTCTTTTTTTCAATCCCAGGTACGAGATGTGCATCAAACACTACAATGACTCGCCAACCTGAATAAGCTTTGTATTCCGCCATCATTTCAATCAGCCTGTCTCTGGCATCAATGAGCTTGTCTGTTTTTAATGCACGCAATTCTTTCCATGCGCCGATAATGTTATAGCCATCGACGAGTAAAATGTCCATCTCAATTAACCGGCAGGCGGTTCCGCAATACTTCGTACATCAGGATAGCAGCTGCTACGGATGCATTTAACGACGTTACGCGCCCAACCATCGGCATGTTATAGAGGAAGTCGCACTTCTCTTTCAGCAAGCGACTCATTCCTTTTCCTTCACTGCCTATAATGATTGCCAATGGTAATTTCGCATCCATGCGACGGTAATCAGCCGAGCCTTTAGCATCCGTTCCCGCGATCCACACGCCACGCTTTTTCAAATCTTCAACAGTTTGTGCTAGATTACCAACGCGTGCTACCGGCACATGCTCAATTGCCCCTGTAGATGTTTTCGCCACGACTGCAGTTAGTCCAACTGCACGACGCTTCGGAATAATGACACCATGCACGCCAGTCGCATCAGCTGTTCGCAAAATAGAACCCAGGTTATGTGGATCTTCCAACTCATCCAAAATCAAAAAGAATGGATCTTCATTGCGTGAAGCAGCACGTTCGAAAAGCTCATCAATTTCTGCATAACGATAAGCTGCTACTGAAGCTGCTACCCCTTGGTGATTGGCTCCGTCCGTCAATTGGTCCACTTTGTTTTTTGGCACAAACTGGACGATGATGCCCGCTTCTTTCGCAAGTTGTAACAACTCGGCGATTCCCGCTTTCTTGACACCTTCCGCTACCCATACTTTGTTCATATCTCGCCCGGAGCGAAGGGCCTCCAGCACTGGATTTTTCCCTGATACGATTTCATTGTCAAGTTCAGTCACGATATCGATTCTCCTTTCGGTTCTTCTATAGTGGTAATAGCTTTTTCGATTATTTCCTTCACGCGTTCGAAGTTGCCGGATAGGTACAAACTTCCGAGAACCGCTTCAAACGCCGTACTATATTTGTACGTTTGTACATCTGTATTTTTGGGAATGGTGCCAGACTTGGCATTACGCCCGCGTCTTAGCACCGCTTCTTCATCTTCCGTCAAAAACTTTTCTTGGAGTAGCACACGCACCACGGATGCCTGGGCTTTCGCCGAAACATATTTAGTTCCTTCTTTATGCAGTGTATTGGGTCTAACTCGTCCTGAACGAATCAAATGTTCACGAATCGCTTGCTCCAGGACGGCATCCCCCATATACGCAAGGGCCAGTGAATTCAATTGTTTTACATCTGCCGGACGAAGTGAATATTCTTTGTTCATCCGCGTTTCCAACGGATGCCTTGCGCCGTATCTTCCAATAAAATATTCATTTCTTTCAATTGATCCCGGATGGCATCTGCACGAGCGAAATCTTTATCTTTACGCGCCTGGATTCTCTCCGCAATAAGAGCGTCAATTTCTTCATCCAGTACTTCTGTTTTTACTTCCACTTCAATACCCAAAACAAGTGAAAGTTCTTTCAATGCTTTCATGAATGCAGTAAGAACAACCGCTTCCGTATGTTTTTCAATTAGATATACATTAGCCAGACTCGCCAGTTCAAACAAGGCAGCAATTCCGTTGGCCGTATTGAAATCATCGTCCATTGCCGTAACGAATTGGGTGCGGACTTCTTCGATTTTGTTTAACCAGATATCCTTGTGATCCCCTAGTTCAGGAGATGCTTCAAGACGATGCGCCAAATTCGAGTATGATGTTCGAATGCGCGCCAGCCCATTTTCCGCATTTTCCACAAGCTCTTGCGAGAAATTGATTGGGTGACGGTAATGAACCGACAACATAAAGAATCTCAACACTTGAGGATCGATTTGTTTACGAATGTCGTTCACCAATACAAAGTTACCAAGGGACTTCGACATTTTTTCGTTGTCAATATTGATATATCCATTATGCATCCAGTAGCGCGCAAATTGCTTACCTGTATATGCTTCAGACTGTGCAATTTCGTTTTCATGATGCGGGAATGTCAAATCCTGTCCACCTGCATGAATGTCAATCGTATCTCCCAAAATTTCACGAGCCATAACGGAACATTCAATATGCCATCCCGGACGACCATTGCCCCAAGGACTCTTCCAGAAAATTTCACCCGGCTTCGCATCTTTCCACAATGCAAAATCAAGTGCATCTTCTTTCTTTTCGCCCGCTTCAATGCGTGCGCCGATTTTTAAATCATCAACCGATTGTTGGGACAATTTGCCGTACCCTTCAAACTTGCGTGTGCGGTAATAAACGTCACCTTGCGACTCGTAAGCATAGCCTTTTTCGATTAAGACTTCGATGAATTCGATGATAGAGTCCATATGTTCCGTGACACGTGGGTGAGCATCCGCTTTCTGGCAACCAAGTGCAACCACATCTTCAAAATAAGCGGCGATAAAACGTTCGGTTAATTCGGATACTTCTTCACCCAGTTCATTTGCCGTTTTGATGATTTTATCGTCAACATCCGTAAAGTTAGAAACGAAATTCACTTCATATCCACGGTACTTCAAGTAGCGACGTACGGTATCGTAGACGATTACCGGACGGGAGTTCCCGATGTGGATGTAGTTATATACTGTCGGTCCACATACGTACATTTTCACCTTGCCTTCTTCAAGCGGCACAAATGGTTCTTTTTGACGCGTCAATGTGTTGTAAATATGAATGCTCATTTAACGTTTCGCTCCTTTTCGAATTGTTCACTGACAAGCGCGACTTGCTCGCGCAAGACGGCAATTTTTTCTTCTAGCATATTGCATTTATCCGCTACTGGATCCGGCAAGTCCTGGTGATCCAAGTCACGTTTCACTTTGATTCCATCTTGCACGACGACTGTTCCAGGAATACCTACAACCGTTGAATTTGGCGGAACATTTTTCAATACAACCGAGCCTGCACCGACTTTACTGTTTTCGCCGATCGTAATCGACCCAAGTACTTTTGCTCCTGTTGCTACCAATACATTATCGTGTAACGTGGGATGTCGTTTCCCTCGTTCTTTACCTGTACCACCAAGTGTCACTCCTTGGAATATCGTTACATTATCGCCAATTTCACACGTTTCCCCTATGACTACACCCATTCCGTGGTCTATGAAAAAGCGGCGACCAATTTTGGCACCCGGATGGATTTCAATTCCGGTGAAAAATCGACTCACTTGCGATACGACTCTCGCCAGGAAAAAGAATTTTCGCTTAAAGAGCGCATGTGCGACACGGTGTGCCCAAACCGCATGTAACCCGGCATACGTCAGCACAACTTCCAGCACACGTCTGGCAGCTGGATCTTGCTCGAAGACGACTTCAACATCTTCTTTCATTCGACTGAACATCATCGTTCCTCCTGTGTTAGTTTTTGTTAAATGTTTTGTTTGATTTTGATTCGATCGGTAGCCCTATATTTGGCTTGTGAATAATTTAACGCTCAAACAGGTCTCATCTCCAAGTTTACTTTACGAGACAACCTCACAGTTTTTTGACCAAAATAAAAAGCGCCCCTGTCATTGACTGACAGAGACGCTGTAATAGCGCGGTTCCACTCTGATTGGAAGGATGTTTTGCGGTCCTTCCCACTTGGCGTCTTGTAACGTAGACGGTACGGCTCGCTTACTAAATGGTTCAGCTGAGCGCTCAGAGGTGCATTTCCATAGTGCCTAAGCTCAGACCACTTTCAGCCGGTGGTGGTCCTCTCTAAAGAGCGTGCCTTATGTACTTCTCCTCATCAAAGCGTTTTGATGTTTTGGTTAAAGATAGCTTCATTTTCACACCATCATGCATGAAAGTCAAACTTATTGTTTTGCGAATTTCTCCACACGCGCAAGTACTTTTTCTTTGCCGATTAACGCGATTGCGTTAGGCAATTCCGGACCGTGTGTTTGACCAGTCGTCACAACACGGATTGGCATGAATAAGTTCTTGCCTTTATGTCCCGTTTCTTTTTGCACGACTTTGATTGCTGCTTTGACAGCATCTGCTTCAAACACTTCCAGTTGCTCAAGTTGCGTTTTGAAAGATGCCATAACTTCCGGCACTTGTTCGCCAGCTAAAACAGCAGTAGCTTCTTCATCATATGCAAGTTCATCCTTAAAGAATAGGTCAGTTAGCTCAGTAATTTCAGCACCGAAACTCATTTGTTCATGGTAAAGCGCGATAACGCCCGTTGCCCATTGTTTTTCTTCTTCTGTCAATGTTTCAGGCAAGCGACCAGCTTTTTGTAAATGAGGCAATGCAAGTTCAACTACTTCTTCAAGAGACAGTTGCTTCACATATTGATTGTTCATCCACGTTAGTTTTTGTTTATCGAACATCGATGGTGATTTAGATAAGCGATTGACGTCAAACTGGCGAATGAATTCTTCTTTCGTGAAGATTTCTTCTTCTCCTTCAGGAGACCAGCCAAGAAGCGCAAAGAAATTGAACATTGCTTCTGGGATATAACCAAGATCTTTATACTGAGCAACGAATTGAATAATCGATTCGTCACGTTTTGAAAGTTTTTTACGGCTTTCGTTGATGATTAATGTCATATGACCGTATTCAGGCGCTTTCCAACCAAATGCGTCAAATACCATCATTTGTTTTGGTGTATTTGATAAATGTTCTTCCCCACGGAATACGTGAGAAATCTTCATGAAATAATCATCCAAAACAACTGCATAGTTATAAGTCGGAATACCATTTGCTTTAACAAGCACCCAGTCACCAACATCTTTCGATTCAAATGAAACCGAACCGCGCACCAAGTCTTCAAATGTATACGTTACATCTGCAGGTACACGCATGCGAATGGTATGTGCAAGACCTGCCGCCTCTTTTTCCGCCACTTGTTCTTTCGTTAAGTTACGGCATGTACCTTTGTACATTGGTGCAGCGACACCTTTTGCTTTTTGCTCTTCACGCTCAACTTCCAACTCTTCCGTTGTGCAGAAACATTTATACGCATGACCATTTTCAAGCATTTCTACTGCATGCTTTTGGTAAATGTCCAAACGTTCCATTTGACGGTAAGGAGCATATGGTCCACCGATATCAACAGACTCATCATATTCCATGCCAAGCCATTTCAAGTTTTCCAGTTGCGATAATTCGCCACCTTCAATGTTACGTTCAATATCCGTATCTTCAATACGAACAATGAATTTACCGCCGTGATGGCGTGCAAATAAATAGTTGAATAAGGCAGTGCGGGCTCCACCAATATGTAAATTTCCTGTTGGGCTTGGTGCGTAGCGTACGCGAACTTCTTGTGTCATGTGTGTGTCCTCCTCGAATACGTGCTAAACTTTGTCCAGTTTAACACAGGTCATACTTATTTTTGAATGAGTAATATCGTCGCCTGTGCCGCGATGCCTTCTCCACGTCCCGTAAAGCCAAGCTTTTCGGTTGTTGTCGCTTTGACATTCACTTGCGTTGGTTCCGCATTTAGCAGTTGTGCGATGCGGTCACGCATTTGATTAATATAAGGTGCCATCTTTGGTGCCTGTGCAATAATCGTGCAATCCACATTGCCTAATTTATAGCCTTTTTCTTCAACGATGTTCCAAATGTATGCAAGTAATTTTGCGGAATCTGCATCTTTAAATTCAGGGTCCGTATCGGGAAAATGACGTCCAATATCCCCTTCACCAATTGCGCCCAGTGCCGCATCCGTTACTGTATGTAATAAAACATCGGCATCTGAATGCCCGATTAAACCTTTTTCGTATGGAATCGTCACGCCACCTAAAATAAGCGGTCTATTCTCTGCAAATTCATGTACATCAAACCCTTGTCCAACTCGAAACATTTAGTTTTCCTCCTGCTGTCGTTTTTGTAAGATGGCTTCGCCTATCAATAAATCTTCTTGTGTCGTCATTTTTACATTATCATACGTACTCTCTACCACGTACACAGGGATATTCAGTCGTTCGACTAACATGGATTCATCTGTCCCGAGAAACCCATCTTGTTCTGCTTGCTGTTGCGCCTTCATCAAAATGTCCTTACGGAAAGCTTGTGGAGTCTGGATCATCCACAATTGATCACGGTCCACCGTTTCTTCAATAATGTGATTGCGTACACGTTTCATGGTGTCTTTTGCTTTCACACCAGCGATGGCAGCACCGGTCTCATGAGCTTTTTGAACCAATTGGGAAATCACGGCTGGTTCGATGAAAGGCCTTGCCGCATCGTGCACGAGAATCAAGTCAGCCTCATGCTCAGCTGCTTGGACGCAGGCATACACACTGTATTGACGTTCCTCGCCACCTTCAGGCATCCCTTTCACTTTCGTAATGTTATACTCGTTCAACATCTCCTGAATCGTCACACGCTCTTCAGGCTTCACTGCGAGCCAGATCCCAACGCAATTTGTATCTTGTTCAAAGACCTCAAGTGTATGGATGAGAATTGGCTTATCGCGCAATGTAAGAAATAATTTATTACGTCCGGCCTTCATCCGTTTCCCGCTACCCGCAGCCGGTAATACAACGATATATTTCATTTCAAGTATTCTCCTCTTTCTTGATGGAAAAGGAGGCCGCCTTAGCTGTCTGGTGTTGTTGACAGAAAGGGCAGCCTCTTATTTTAGGTGTAATTGTTTATTTCGTTTTAGCAAAAATCATTCGCCCAGCCGAAGTTTGAAGAACACTTGTAACAATGACGTTAATTGCTTGGCCGATATACGACTTGCCATCTTCCACGACAATCATCGTTCCGTCGTCTAGATAAGCTACACCTTGATTTTGTTCTTTGCCATCTTTGATGACCACGATATGCATTTCTTCACCGGGAATCACGACTGGTTTGACCGCATTCGCAAGATCATTGATATTCAGAACAGGCACTTGATGCAATTCACACACTTTATTCAAGTTGAAATCATTGGTCACTACCATGCCGTCCATTTTCTTCGCAAGACGCATCAGTTTCAAATCAACTTCTGCCACATCATCAAAATCTTCTTCTGTAATCAAAACAGCTGAAGCTCGCTCGGACTGAAGTTGTTTCAAGATATCAAGACCACGTCGACCTCGTGTACGTTTCAATGTATCCGAAGAATCGGCAATATGCTGAAGTTCAGTTAATACAAACTGAGGTACGACAAGCACCCCTTCAAGGAAACCCGTTGCAGAAATATCAGAAATCCGACCATCGATAATGACACTTGTATCGAGTAATTTATATGATGCTTGTTGCAATTCCTGAGGGTTGTTTTCATCGAACTTTTTCTTTTGTACAACCGTTTTATTAGCAGTAAACATTTGAACAATTTCATCGCGCTTCTTGAAGCCTACCTGGAAACCAAGATATCCTAAAGTGATGGTCAGCAATATGGGAAGTACCGCATCAATGACTGGAAGCTGTATGGAATCCACCGCAAAATTCAAAAGAAATGCGACACTAAGCCCAATAATCAGACCGAGTGTACCAAACAACAAATCACCAATTGGCGCTTTCAGCAATCGATCTTCCATCCAACTTAAAAACTCGATCAAATAGTCGGTCAACAGTAAAGCAAGTACAAACAAAAGAATGGCTCCTATTAGCACAGACACATACGGATTGTTCAGCCACGGGTTAGAAGATAAATGTATAAGATCGTATAATTGCGGTAAAAAAAGTAACCCGAGCGTTCCACCAATCAAGATAAATGTAATTCGAATAATCCACTTTAACACTGGCCCACCTCCTGTTTTTGATTATACACGTTTTCAAACGGAAACACCTACTTGACGAAGAAGGCAATCGTAAAGTTTCTTATGAAAAGCGTCAGTCACTTGGAATTTATGGTGTAGGGAAGTTAATCGGCGTGGCAGAGGTTTTAATCCGCACGGTTCGGTTTCACCTAGATTCTCCCAGCGGAATCTCCTCCTTCGAGATACTAGAGAAAAAGCTTTCCCAAAACGCCTAAGCGTTCGGGAAAGCTTCTTTTAATGCCTGATTTACGGTTTCAACGCCAACCACTTGAATACCTTTCGGATAGTCCCAGCCGCCAAGGTTCGACGCTGGAATAATTGCGCGTTTGAATCCAAGTTTCGCCGCTTCCTGCACGCGTTGTTCCACTCGGGACACACGACGCACTTCACCTGTTAACCCCACTTCTCCAATAAAGCAGTCATGTGCACTCGCCGCAACATCACGGAAACTGGAAACGATGGTCGTCAAGACAGCCAAATCGATGGCTGGCTCATCCAGCTTCACGCCACCGGCTACTTTAATGTAGGCATCTTGCGTTTGCAGCAGCATTCCGACCCGCTTCTCTAATACGGCCATCAGTAAAGAAATCCGGTTTTGATCAATCCCGCTTGCCATACGCTTCGGATAGTTGAAACTCGTCGGCGTAATCAAAGCCTGAATTTCAACCAGAATCGGTCGTGTCCCTTCCATAGAAGCGACAACGGTTGAACCTGCCGCTCCTTGTGAACGTTCTTGCAAGAACAATTCAGAAGGGTTCAATACTTCTTTTAATCCACCTTGTAACATTTCAAAAATAGCAATCTCGTTGGTTGAACCAAAACGGTTTTTCTGTGAACGCAAAATGCGATACGTATGGTGACGTTCGCCTTCGAAGTACAGAACTGTATCCACCATATGTTCAAGTAATCGCGGTCCGGCAATCTGACCTTCCTTCGTTACATGACCCACAAGGAAAATCGCAATGTTTTTCGTTTTGGCAATGCGCATCAATTCCGCTGTACATTCCCGCACTTGTGAAACGCTACCTGGGGCAGACGTAACTTCAGGATGGTGAACTGTTTGAATGGAGTCAATTACGACAAACTTTGGTTCGACTTGATCGATTGCCTCATTCACTAGTTCCAAGTTGGTTTCTGAATAAATATAGAGCTCAGAAGATGCCACACCCAAACGTTCTGCACGAAGTTTCGTTTGTCGGATGGACTCTTCCCCAGACATATACAATACGCGTTGCCCTTTGTTCGCCAGTAATGAGGAAACTTGCAGCAACAGTGTGGATTTACCGATACCGGGGTCTCCACCAATCAAAATAAGTGACCCAGGTACAATTCCGCCTCCAAGTACACGGTTCAATTCAGCAAGATCCGTATCTACGCGTGGTTCATCAACCGTTTCAACAGCTGTAATCGGGGTCGCTTTTTGTGCGATTTTTTCAGAATGCTGGAACGTGCGGCGGGGTCCTTTTACGACCACTTCCACTTCTTCCACCATGGTGTTCCATGCGCCACAACCAGGGCAGCGTCCCATCCATTTAGCAGATTCATAGCCACATGAGTTACACAAGAATTTTGTTTTACGTTTAGCCATAGTACCTCCTACTTTCGCAGATTCCTTTACTACTATCAACAACATCGTTTACATAGAGCATTATGTAAAAAAGAGCATTCCGAACAGCCTCGCCGGAATGCTCCAATAGTTTTATTCTGTTACTGCTTCTTTTGTACGAACGATAAATTCATCGTTTTCAACATCGAACACAATATTGTTTCCTGTCAACACCGTACCTTTTAATAGTTCTTCAGACAAGCGATCTTCCACGTGTTTTTGAAGTGCACGACGGAGCGGACGTGCACCGTACTCTGGGTCGTACCCTTCTTTTGTGATTTTTTCTTGAGCCGCTTCTGTTAACACAAGCTCAATTTCCTGCTCTTTCAAGCGTTTCGTTAATTGAGCAGTCATTAATGTCACGATTTCTTTCAAGTGTTCTTTTTCTAAAGAATGGAACACAATCATTTCATCGACACGGTTTAAGAATTCAGGACGGAAGGCTTTTTTCAACTCTTCGAGCATTTTGCCTTTCATGTCTTTGTATTTCTGTTCGCCGTCTTGCAAGTTGAAGCCGACGTATTTGTTTTTCTTCAACGCTTCCGCGCCAACGTTGGATGTCATAATAACAACCGTGTTGCGGAAGTCGACTGTGCGTCCTTTAGAATCAGTTAGGCGACCATCTTCCAACACTTGCAACAAAATATTGAAGACATCTGGATGTGCTTTCTCGATTTCATCTAAAAGAATAACAGAATACGGTTTGCGACGAACTTTTTCTGTCAATTGACCGCCATCTTCAAATCCAACATAACCAGGAGGTGAACCGACAAGTCGTGAAGTCGAGTGTTTTTCCATGTACTCGGACATGTCGACGCGAATCATTGCATCTTCGTCGCCAAACATGCTCTCTGCAAGTGCACGGGCAAGTTCTGTTTTACCGACACCAGTTGGCCCAAGGAAAATGAATGAACCAATTGGACGTTTTGGATCTTTCAATCCAGCGCGTGCTCGGCGTACTGCACGAGAAATCGCTGTAACTGCTTCCGCTTGACCGATAACACGTTGGTGCAATGTATCTTCTAATTTCAATAATTTCTCAGACTCGGTTTGTGCCAGTTTTGAAACCGGAATTCCCGTCCACATGGAAACAACTGCCGCGATATCTTCCACAGTTACTTCAGACTCGGCTCTGCCTTGTTCTTCTTTCCAAGACTTCTTCGTGCTTTCGAGTTCTTCTTTCAGCTTTTGTTCCGTATCACGGAATGATGCTGCTTTTTCAAACTCCTGGCTTTGAACAGCCGCGTTTTTCTCCGAACGGATTGCTTCTAAACGAGTTTCCAGTTCTTTCAAATTCGGCGGTGTCGTGTATGAACGCAAACGCACTTTCGAACCGGCTTCATCAATTAAATCAATGGCTTTGTCCGGTAAGAAACGGTCTGAAATGTAACGGTCTGACATTTTAGCCGCTGCAGTAATCGCTGCATCCGTAATTTTCACACGGTGATGGGCTTCATAACGATCACGAAGTCCTTTGATGATTTGAATGGACTCTTCAACTGAAGGTTCATCCACTTGAATCGGTTGGAAACGACGCTCCAAAGCAGCATCTTTTTCAATATATTTACGGTATTCATCAAGCGTTGTTGCACCAATACATTGAAGTTCGCCACGAGCAAGTGACGGTTTCAAGATATTTGATGCATCAATAGCGCCTTCTGCACCACCGGCACCAATCAATGTGTGGAGCTCATCGATAAATAGAATGACGTTACCCGCTTGGCGAATTTCATCCATCACTTTTTTCAAGCGATCTTCAAACTCACCACGGTATTTTGTACCCGCAACAACTGTACCCATATCCAATGTCATGACGCGTTTGTCACGCAGAATTTCCGGTACTTCATTTTGCACAATTTGTTGTGCCAAACCTTCAGCGATGGCTGTTTTACCGACACCCGGTTCCCCAATAAGAACAGGGTTGTTTTTCGTACGACGTGATAGCACTTCAATGACACGCGTGATTTCTTTGCTACGTCCAATGACTGGATCCAAGCTTCCTTCGCGTGCAATTTGTGTTAAATCACGAGCCAAGCTATCAAGCGTTGGTGTGCTCGCAGCAGGATTGTTTCCGCTGTTCGCTTGAACATGATCGTTGCTCCCTAGTAATTGCAGCACTTGTTGACGTGCTTTATTCAAACTGACACCTGAATTGTTAAGCACACGAGCAGCTACACCTTCACCTTCGCGAATCAATGCCAGCAATAAATGCTCTGTGCCGATGTATGAATGGCCCAGTTTACGCGATTCGTCTACTGATAACTCAATGACTTTCTTCGCACGTGGTGTGTAATGAACGATTGGACCTACGTCACCAGTTCCCATTCCTACCAGTTCTTCAATGCCTTCTTCAATCATTTGCGGACTGACTTCGATTGCTTCCATTGCTTTGGCAGCAATTCCGCCACCCTCTCGAATTAATCCTAATAATATATGTTCAGTACCAATTGACTCGTGCTTCATACGAATGGCTTCTTCTTGAGCTAATTGGAGTACTTTTTGTGCGCGTTGTGTAAATCGATTAAACATCATGAGGTTCCTCTCCTTCATTGTCTAAATTATTGTCTACTTGCAACCGTTCCCTAAACAACTTTGCCCGAAACACATCGCGTTCTTCGGGTTGCAGGGACGTATCTGCATACTTCTGTAAAAAACCTGGTTGCATGAAAACCATGCATTCATTCAAAATTGAAACATCGACACCTTTAATCAAACCTAGATCGATGCCAAGACGCACGTCTGATAAACAGCGTCCCGCTTCTTCTGTTGTTAAAAGCCGTGCATACGTCAAAACACCAAGTGAACGATACAGACGATCTTCCAATACATTCGGTCTCGTATGTAAGAGAGCCGCTCTTGCTTCACGTTCTTTTTGAATAATTTGTTCCGTGATGCTTTGCAAATCAGTTAAGATATCTTCTTCTGATTTCCCGAGAGTTGTTTGATTTGATACTTGATACACATTGCCGAGGGCTTCACTACCTTCTCCGTAGATTCCTCGTACGACCATCCCGAGACGTGTAATCGCTGTTACAATGCGATCCATTTGCTTTGTCATAGTGAGTGCTGGTAAATGCATCATCACCGATGCCCGTAGGCCAGTGCCCGTATTCGTCGGACAACTCGTTAAATAGCCAAACTGTTCATCAAATGCATAGGGCAGTTCTTTTTCAAGGACGTCATCTATATGGTTTGCCTGACGCCATGCTTCGTTTAACTGCATTCCCGGGAAAATACATTGTATGCGAATATGATCTTCTTCATTGACCATCACACTGACCGCTTCATCATCTGATAATAAAACGGACCCTGCTATTTCCGAGTGAGCCAATTTCGGACTGATTAAATGCTTTTCAACCAGCACTTGCCGATTGAGCGCAGATAGCTCTTTTATATCTATATACGAAAAGGTCGACTCAAGTTCCGCTTCTGCATCAAGTAAAACTGAGGAAATCGCTTGATCTACTTGCAGCGCTTCATTTTCCGTAAAAGAAAGTGGAAATCGGTAACCTGTTAAATTTCGGGCGAGCCGGATTCTCGTGCTCATCACGATATCTGCATGCTCTCCCTCGCCGGCCATCCAACTTGTAACGGAATTATTCAGAAAACGTTCAATGGACATCTCGGTTTTCACCTCCGCTGTGCAGCTGTTCCTCTAACGAGCGAGCTTCATCCCGAAGTCGTGCCGCCTCTTCAAAATTTTCAATCTCAATCGCCGTGCGCATGGACGTGCGAATTGCTTCAATTTGTTTTTTTAATTGCAGTGTTTGGCCAAATGTACCTGGCGCTTTTCCCACATGTTTCACATTGCCGTTGTGCAATTTTTTGAAGACATCCGGTAATTGTTCGTGAAAACTTTCATAACAATGTGCACACCCAAACTTCCCTTGGTTTAAAAACTGTCGGAATGTCCATCCACATGAACTGCATGTCTTAGCTTCTGGTTGAGGTTTTTGTTGCACTTGTTTGCTTTCCGGGACGCCAAACCAATTGGACAATAACTGATGTAGCGAAAGTGGATCCTGCTGAAAATCCAAATGAAACGGATGGAAATTTTTTGCGCAGACCTCACAATAATGTCGTTGCACCTGTTCTCCATTTTGTATTTGCGTCACGGTAACTTTTGCCGGACGATGTTTACAATTCTCACAAATCATCTCGCGCTCGCCTCACTTTAACTGTTCATACTTGAATGTCATAAGCATCGCTTGCAATATGCGTGAACGCAATTCATCTCGATGCGGCAATGGGGTATTGAGGGTTGTACGATCGAGTGCCGCGAGCATCATTTTCGCCTCACGCTTCGTCACTACATTCTCATCGATTAAACGAAAGATAATATCTTCCGTCATCGTTTGAGAAGCTCCACGCTCTAAACTTGCCAGAATGGTTTCAATTAAATCAGCCTTCGTATGAGCGCGTACCCGAACTATTCGAATATACCCCCCGCCCCCCCGCTTACTTTCAACGAGGTAACCACGGTCAGCGGTGAAGCGCGTATTAATCACATAATTAATTTGTGAAGGCACACATTGAAACTGCTCCGCAATCTCACTGCGCTTTATCTCAACATGCCCTTTTTCATCTAATTCGATAACTTTCTTTAAATACCCTTCAATAATATCTGATATATTCCGCATGCAATCACCTCCTGATCAATTAACTCTGAGTGCGATTAAGGTTAGTGGCTATATTTCACGTGGGCATCCCAATAGGATGCACCATGTACCTGACTTTGACTAACTTTGACTTTATTATATAAGGGGAGATAGGAAGTGTGCAATTCATATGCTTTCGTTCCGTTTTTTCTAAAATAAAAAGCTATTTTCTTAAGTGAAAATTATAGCAAGAATATTCAGATATTATCAATCTTATTGACTAGTATACTTAGATAGTGTGACGATTTCACGGCCTACTTTGAGTTTGTGAAAATTTATCAATTAAACGAGCAAGATTATCACTCAAACACGTCTCACATCCTTGTTAACTTTTAGAGATACTTCTACAAGTTCATTGATTTAATGGTTTTTATTTCCGCTACGCTCCTATAACACAAAAAAGTGCCATCCTTTTATGCAAGGATGGCACTTCTATTAAAACAGCATGAAAGCAATCGGCGTAACAATGATTAAAGTCAGAATGACACGTTGAACCCAGATAACGATTAATTTCGGTATTGAAATCGGAATTTCTGTTGCCACGATGCAAGGAACAACTGCAGAGAAGAAAATGATGGACGATATAGATACAACCGCAATTACGAATTTTACAATCATCCCCGATTTCACAACCAGCAATGCAGGTAGGAACATTTCAGCTATTCCAAGTGCACTTGCTTTTGCGACTAGCATCGGTTCAGGAAGCTGCAAAATGTAGGTGAACGGATAGAAGATGTAACCAATCCAGTCAAATATCGGCGTGAATTCCGCTAACACTAAACCAAGTAATCCAATTGATAAAATTGATGGTAAAATCGCCATAGCCATTAATAAACCGTCTCGCAAGTTCTCCCATATGTTCGCAAGTAAACTAGGTGATTGTTTAACGGTTTCCTGCGCTTCATTCCAAGCGGCTGTCAAGCGACTTCCTTCAGGTTTCACCTCTGGTTGTGGCACACTGCCTTCATAATAATCATCTTTAATACGATTCAGCGGCCAGATGCGAGTTGTAATTGCCGTCACGATGAACGTGACGATTAGTGTTACCCAAAAGTACAAATTCCACATATCCATTAAGCCAAGTGTTTTCGCAACGATAACCATGAACGTAGCAGATACAGTCGAGAAGCCCGTTGCAATAATTGCTGCTTCTCGTGCTGTGTATTTCCCTTCTTTATAAACACGATTCGTTATTAGCAAGCCCAATGAATATGAACCAACGAAAGAAGCTACTGCGTCAATTGCAGATCGACCTGGTGTTCGCCAAATTGGCCGCATAATCGGTTGCATGAGAACCCCAATAAATTCAAGTAATCCATAACCTACTAATAATGCTAAAAATACCGCCCCGATTGGGACTAATAAACCTACGGAAATCACTAATTTATCGAACAAGAATGGTCCCATATCAGGAGCAAATAACCACGCCGGACCAAATCCAAAAACAATCATAATCCCAACGACTAAACCTATGATTTTAAAGAATGAAAACACCATGTTGACGGTCGATTTTTTCCAAGTCCCCGAGTAAAACGGGTATAATGCACCAGCTAGAATAAGTACTAATGAGTAATATGGTAAAACCCCAGTTGCATTTGCTTGAATCCATGACACGATGTGGTCAAGCATGATTGAATTTTTTTCACCAATTGTGACCGGCACGAAAAACATGAACGCACCAATAAAACTGTATACAAAAAACTTCCACATTCCCGTACTTGAACGTATTTTTGAACGTTCTCCCACTTGTTGCATATTAAATCCCCCTTTGTGATAGAACTCTCCCCGTGATAAATTCCAACCATGCATACACTCCTGTTTTGACCGTGGCACTTGTCGGTACATCTCGTGTTGGATCCAGACAGACAAAATCGATATGTCGAACCGCATCCTGTTGGCCGATCCGCACTAAACTTTGGAATAGCTCTTCCGCCGTCATGCCTCCTGGTGTAGAAGCGGGAACACCCGGTGCGACTGCAATGTCCAACACATCCATATCGACAGTTACATAAACACGGTCCACTCGTTGTGCTAATTCCTTTAATTGTTCTTCGACGCACTGAGCCACCCCTAGCTCACGTGCTTTACGTAAAGTAATCATTCGAATACCGTGTTCCTTCGCATAAGCCACCAATGGTGCTGCGTTGAAGTACCCGTGAAGACCAATATTGACGACATCTTCCCCGTAGACAGTGCCCCCATCAATCAGTTGACGAATGGGTGTACCATTTGCAGGTCCCAAATCGGCCGGGTCGCGCACATCTAGATGTGTATCTAGTTGTAAAATGCCAATCCGCTCGTCTGGGTAGGCCTTCTTAAGACCTCTTACCGCACATGCAGTTACAGAATGATCGCCACCAATTAAACATGTAGTTGATTGTTCAAATGTGCGGACTAATTCATATGTAGTGTCTTCAATGCGTTCATGTGACATTAAAATATCGGTCGTATGCATAACGACATCTCCCGCATCACGAACGATGTAGCTAGACAAATCCAAGTCTTCATCTAAGTTATACGAGGAGAACCCTTTCCACAATTTGCGGAATTCCATTGGATATAAGGAAGCGCCGGAAACACTGATTGAAGAACGGGAAATGGGCGCGCCATAAATCACCATGTCCGGAGACTGTTCAGCAAGAGGTTTTACCCACTGATGTACGAAATCTCCGGAAGTATCGCGCCACGACCATTCAGGCGGTTGTAAATGTTTCATTTAACCCACCACCTGCACGCCTTTTTTCCACACCGAACCAACGTGATTCACGCCGAAAAGATATTGTAGCTCCTGGTAATTGGATACATTCCACATTACGACATCCGCTTGTTTGCCCGCTTCCAATGAACCGACTTTCTCTTGCATGCCAATGGCACACGCAGCGTTCATCGTTGCGGCAACCAATGCTTCTGCAGGAGTTAGACGCATAGAGATGCAGGCCAAATTCATGACCAAGGGCATCGAAGTCGTTGGTGACGAACCAGGATTGCAGTCTGTTGAGATGGCTACGGCTACACCTGCATCAATCATCGCACGGCCTTTTGCTGCTTCTTCACGTAAATACAGAGCGGTCGCTGGCAAAAGACAGGCAATGACGCCTGCTTCAGCCATTAAACGCACACCTTCATCAGATGCTTTCAATAGATGTTCCGCTGAAATTGCACCAACTTTGGCAGCCAGTTCCGCGCCACCGTAAGACTCAATTTCATCAGCATGAATTTTGGGAATCAAGCCGAGTTTTTTGCCTGCTTCTAAAATTCGTTCGGACTGTTCTGGTGTGAATACTCCGACTTCACAAAAAACATCGTTAAAAACAGCTAATTTTTCTTCCGCAACTTTCGGCAACATGTCATTTACCAAAAGATCGATGTACTCGTCTTCTTGTCCTTTATATTCCTGAGGGACTGCATGAGCGCCCATAAACGTTGGAACCAAGTCAATCGGATGACTTTCATTCAATCGTTTCATCACTCTCAGTTGTTTCAATTCTGTTTCCAAATCTAGTCCATAGCCACTTTTGCCTTCCACGGTTGTCACGCCATGCTCAAGGAACGAGTCTAGGCGGCGCGTTGTTTGTTCCACCAGTTCGTCTTCTGACGCATCTCGTGTCATACGTGTTGTCGCATGAATACCGCCACCAGCATTCATGATTTCCATGTACGTTGCACCTTCGAGACGCATTTCGAATTCACGTTCGCGGCTTCCTCCATATGCTATGTGCGTATGCGGATCGACCAGACCCGGTGTCACCAAACGCCCTGTTGCATCGATAATATCCGCTTCATGGGCACGTGTGCCATATAAAGCTTCAAGCTCAGACGTCGTGCCCACCGCCACTACTTTTCCATTTTCCATCCACACACTGCCATCTGCGATCAACCCGAGGTCAGACATTCCTTCCCGAACTCGGGGGCCGTTTTCACCGGCTACCGTTACAAGTTGTGCTGCATTTTTTATCCAAACCGGAATCATGCTTCAGACCCCTTTAGCATCGGAATGTTGACGCCTTTTTCACGCGCAGTCTCAATCGCCAAATCATAGCCTGCATCGACGTGACGGACGATACCCATTCCTGGATCAGTTGTTAATACACGTTCCAGACGAACTTCTGCTTCTTTTGTACCGTCCGCTAAAATGACCATTCCGGCATGAATGGAATAGCCCATGCCTACACCGCCGCCATGGTGAACGGATACCCATGTCGCGCCGCCCACTGCATTGACCATCGCGTTCAAAATCGGCCAATCCGCAACAACGTCCGAGCCGTCTTTCATTGCTTCGGTTTCACGATTCGGTGAAGCTACTGATCCTGAGTCCAAATGGTCACGTCCGATAACGATTGGCGCACTCAATTCGCCGCTTGCTACCATATCGTTAATGATTTTCCCGAAACGTGCACGTTCGCCATAACCCAACCAACAAATGCGTGAAGGAAGGCCTTGGAACTGAATTTTCTCCTGAGCCATTTTAATCCAGTTACATAAATGCTTGTTGTAGCTAAATTCGCGTAAAATCACTTCGTCTGTTTTGCGAATATCTTCCGGGTCACCAGAAAGTGCTACCCAACGGAATGGCCCTTTACCTTCACAGAACTGTGGTCGAATGTAAGCTGGAACGAATCCTGGGAAGTCAAACGCACGTTCAACCCCTTCATCTTTTGCCACTTGACGGATGTTGTTGCCGTAATCAAATGTAATGGCGCCTTTGTCCATCATCTCTACCATTGAAGAAACATGCTTCGCCATCGATGCTTTAGAAAGCTTGACGTACTCCGTCGGGTTTTCTGAACGGAGCTTCGCTGCTTCTTCCAATGACATTTTTGATGGGATATAGCCGTTCAATGGATCATGTGCAGAAGTTTGATCCGTTAACACATCCGGAATAAAGCCCCGTGCGATCATTTCCGGTAAGACGTCTGCGGCATTGCCAAGCAACCCAATCGATAACGCTTTACCTTCCGCTTTTGCCTCTTCCGCTAAACGGATTGCTTCGTCCAACGAATCTGTTTTTACGTCAGTATAGCGCGTTTCAATACGTCGATCGATACGCGTCTCGTCTACTTCAATACCGATACAAACTCCGCCAGCCATTGTTACTGCTAATGGTTGAGCACCGCCCATTCCACCAAGACCAGCTGTCAATGTAATGGTACCTTTCAACGATTCTCCGAAGTGTTGTTTTGCAAGTTCAGCAAATGTTTCATATGTTCCTTGGACAATCCCTTGTGATCCGATATAAATCCAGCTACCTGCTGTCATTTGGCCGTACATCATCAAGCCTTTTTTATCTAGCTCATGGAACGTTTCCCAATTTGCGTACGCTGGCACAATATTCGAATTGGCAATCAACACACGTGGTGCATTTGTATGAGTTTTGAAAATCGCTACCGGTTTTCCGGATTGAACCAGCAAGGTTTCATCGTTCTCCAACTCTTTTAATGAGCGCACAATAGCGTCGTAGCTTTCCCAGTTACGCGCAGCTTTACCGATTCCTCCGTATACCACTAAATCTTCAGGATGCTCTGCCACATCTGGGTGTAAATTGTTGTTTAACATACGAAGTGCGGCTTCTTGTTGCCATCCTTTCGTGTTCAATTCTGTTCCTCTATATTGGATAACTCGTTCAATTGTATTCGCTTTCATTTTCATTCGCCCCCTTATTAATAGTTTCATTGTATCGTGAAAGTTCTGATAATTTATTTATAATTTAGTTCATTCTTTATGTTTTATTGAATTATTTCTTTGATTTGAAAATATTTTTATAATCTGTTCCCGTTTCAATCATTTTTACATACAAAAAGACCGATTGGATTATCGGCCTTTTTAAATAATCTTTTCTTCGGAGAGACAACTAATGATATAACCAAAGAAACTAATTTATAATCGAAAAACTCGATTCATCTTCCCCAATTAAATCGATACTGGGTTGGGGTCTTTCCAGTTGATGCTCTGAACTTCGCATTGAAATAAGATTGATGTGTGAAACCCGCCAATCTCGATACTTCTTCTAAAGTTGCGTTTGTTTCTTTTAATAATCGTTTTGCTTCTCCAAGGCGAATTTCTTGTAGCGTTTCCCTGAAATTCTTGCCTGTACTTTTCGAAAACCTTCGACTTAATGTGCTTTTATTCATTTGCAAAGCATCTGCACAAGCCGCCAAGTTCCAATTCGAATCCCAATAATTTGATTCCATCATCATTCTTACTCTATCTGAGAAATTAGACGTCCCTGATTCCACTAAACTTGTTACTTTCATCAAATCCGCTGTGAAGTCACCAAAGCTTTGAATGATGTGATACATAACCGGCTCGCGGATGATGTCTTGAAATAGTTGATGGTACTGTTTTTCAAGGGGGGGATTTTGAATCGAATTGGCCGACATATATCTTCTGATTTGCGCAAGAACACTAGTCAAACGGATTCGCACCATTTCAGGATCCGGGTAAGGTGCTTCAAGGGTTAGAAAATCTTGCTCCAACCATTGACGAATTGCTTTAACGTCCTGTTTTCCTAGCATTTCAATCCACATGCGTTGCTCTATGGGAGACAAAAACGGATCCATTTCACACCACGATAAATCTTCAGCTTCAACGGATAAAATATCATAGCCATCATAAAAAACACGTTCTTGGAAGCGACGCATTTTTTGATAAAGTGAACGAATATCTTGGTCGCCAGGTGATTCGTATAAGTAAATGGACAATAGTGTATTGGATTGGCGTTTCCAAGACGCATAAAACGCCAGATAGGCTTCCTGCATGCTTTCAAGTTCAGGTAGTCGGTGTACAACAACAATAAAATTAGTAAACGGAAATAGTTCAAAATGCGAGGGGAATGCGAACTCTTCCAGCGATTTCACCAATTGCGTTCCCTCTTCCCGGCTCGCAGGAACAATTGCACTTAAGAGTACAGAAGTCCTTGGGTACGTTTTCGCCAACAATAAATCTTCATATGTAAAATTCGATTCTTGATATGCATCCAGTTGAGGAATCCCTTTCTTTTCGTTGCGCACACGAAAACGCGTTTGCTGGATATGCTTAATCAGATGTTCGGGCTGGAAAGGACGGAACAATAAATCTTCCGCTTTATGTTTAAGTGCACGGTATGCAGTTTGAAACGTTCGATCTGAGGATACCCCTAGCCACCTCGCTCCTGAAGGCAGGATACTTTCTTCCGAGGCAGACCATAAGTCCATATCAATAATATAAAAATCAAATTCCCTGGAAACCATATCTTTTTGTAGAGTAGTGACTGAGTCCCCCAATTCCACAAAAACATCTCGTAACTGCGAAGAAATCATCCATTTTATTCCTTGTGCTTCTAGTGAGTCCTTCGTCAGAACGTATACATGCATAAAGAAACCCCCTTCTTCCATTACTTATCATTCGCACAAACATCTATAAAAAGTGCCCATAAACACTTTAGGTACAGGTAAAGAATATACGTACATTGTCATGTCTGCTCTCTTCATAAGCAAGAACTTTTGAAAAATCTCAAAGACCCTTTCACAAAAAAATAATTATTTTTCAGTACCTTGCATAGAATAATACTGCATGATATATTGTTCTTAACAGTACTGCATATTGTCTAGTAGTGGAAGGAGGGGGTTTAAGGTGAATATTCAATTCAAGAAAGGCGTACTTAATCTTTGCGTCCTTGTGTTATTGGATCAAAAAGATCGATATGGGTATGAACTTGTACAAAAAATCTCGGACCAAATCTCAATTTCCGAGGGATCTGTATATCCGTTATTGCGACGTCTGACCAAGGAAGGTTATTTCACTACTTATTTACAAGAGTCTACAGAAGGTCCTTCCCGTAAATATTACAAACTGACCGATTTAGGCAGAACATATTTACAGGAACAGTTAAATGAATGGAAAAGCTTCACAAACGGCGTGAATACTTTAATTGAGGAGAGTGTAAAAGATGACGGAACAACAATTTCTAAATGAACTTGAAATGGCTTTGACTAAACTTCCTTCCGATGAAAGAAACGATATTTTCCAGGATATTAAAGAGTATTTTACGGATGGACGTGTAGATGGTAAATCTGATAGCGAAATTGCCGCGTCCCTTGGCTCTCCAAAAGAAATTGCTGAAGAGCTTCTTGCCAATTATGTGCCCGAGAAAATTGATACAAATGCAGACACGAAAAAGATTCTTATAACGAATGATAACTTCACAAAAGTTGCCATGAACATCAAAATTGGCTCTTTACATGTATATCCATCTGATTCAGATGTCACCACTATTGAGCTAATAAACGCGCATGAAAAATTAGCATTAACAGCAGACGTTATTGGAGACACACTATCGATTGACCTTAAAGCCCCCAAATTTGCATTCTTTGGTTTTCTTCAGATCTTCAAAGGCGTAAAGGTCAATGTGGCTCTCCCCAAAAAACTATATACAGCTATTTCCATGAAGACAGATAATGGAGGCATTGTAGCGATAAAAGTTCTTGGAAAAACAGTGAAAGCAACTTCTGACAATGGAAGCATTGAAATAAAAGAAATTGCAGCAATGGTTCTGGACGTTGAAACAGATAATGGCCGTATAGCAATCGATAACGTTCAAGTCGACAAACTAACTACCGGGACGGACAATGGCAGAATTGAAATGCGGAATGTCGATGCCGAACAGGTTCACACAGAAACAGATAACGGACGAATCATCATGGAATATGTGAATGGAAATATTACCGGAAGAACGGATAACGGACGGATTTCACTTTTAACAACGAGCCTTGACCGCATGATTGATTTGGAAACGGACAATGGCAGCATATCGGTTGCGACTGAAAATAATCCGACAGATGTTTCGATTCGTGCAAGGGTTGACCATGGAAAAATTGATGTGTTTGGGGAGAAGAATTCCCGCACGACTTTCGGAAGTGGCACGAATACGGTTCAACTTTCTACGGATAACGGAAAAATAACTGTCTTTAAGAAAGAAGCAAACGTACCCGTTTAATTTCCATCAATCATATATAGACATCAAAAAAGCCCCTTGTGAGGGCTTTTTTTGTTCTTCTTCAAGCATGTATATAGACATTTGTTCCGATTGGCACGAAGGATGAAAGCTCCGTTACGTCATCGTTATACATCCGAATACACCCGTGCGAAACTTTCTTGCCAATGGACGAGGGATTATTTGTGCCGTGTATTCCGTAATGTGGTTTAGATAAACCCATCCATAACACCCCATATGGGCCACCTGGGTCATACTCTTTGTTCACAACAATATAATTTCCTCTTGGTGTAGGTGTTAACATTTTCCCGACTGCTATCGGATATGTTTTCAGCAATCTACTGGCATCGTAAAGTTTCAGCTGGCGTTTACTTACATTTACATCAATCCAAACCACCATAATTCCATCTCCCAAAATTGACTTACTTTAGGTATATGGCATGCCAAGTGGTTATGACCACGTTAGGTTGGAAAGTCATTCAATAGATGAGGCGAACATCGATTTTCGCATACAAAAAAGCAACTCCATTTTCGAAGTTGCTTTTGTTTACCTTATTTTGGAACGTCGCCCCCATAGGATGTCCATTCTTCACGGGATGGACCATACACTCCGATCATCGGCAGTCCTGCCAGGCGCATCAACATTGTCATTTGGCCGCGGTGGTGGATTTGGTGCTTAACGATAACGTTCAGTGTAGTAGCATTCGTCCACATTTCTCCATACATGTCGTGTTCTTCAGAAAGATTGACATCCGTCCATTGTGAACGAATGGCTTCTTTGAATGCCATGTTCGCCTGTTTGTATCCAGCAGCAATTTCTGCTGCTGATTCCGGCATTGGTGCATCGTGATGTGGTGCTTCAAACTTCAGTCCGACACGTGACATCATTTCATTGATAGAAACGATCGTATGCCAAGCAAGGAAACCTAACGAACGCTCTCCTTCTTTGACTCTTGTTCCTAACGAATCATCGTTAAACAAGTCCAGTATTTGTTGGGTAGAGTCACTCTCGTAAGTCCATTCAGTTAAAAACTCATCAATTGTATGATACATAATTTTCCTCCTTAAGATTTCTTTCCTCTTAAGTATCTTTCGTGACAATAGTCAAAATACCTTCCTTACGCTTCGATTAATTGTTTTCTTCTCTCTTCAATGTCAACGAGTTCAGCATCCAATACATGCTTTTTGCCGGCTAATGAGTTCATGACTTTCATGATTTCTTTTACCGTATTTTGCAAGTTCCCTTGAGATTTGGATATTCGTGAATGAATGGTCCACTCACTGAAAATATCATCAAAAAAGTAATCGGCCATTTTGATAAACTCTCCGCGTTCCACGATAAAAGAATTGGCTTCAAGTGCCTGCACATCTTTGACTTCCGTTCTGAAGCGATGGAGAGCCATTTGTGCTTTATGAATCATATCTTCTGAGTCATCGATTGCACTATGCTTCATTGCAGTCACAATCATTCCGCCACCCAAAAACGTATCCCATGTTGAATAGTTGCGGGCAGATTCGAGCTGACTAATTGCTTTGGATAAAAGTACATTTGCTCTACTTCCTGCATCCCGTGCTTCTTCGATTTCACGAAGCATCGTTTGGACAACTGTTTTCCGGTCATACAGTTCTTCCATCACCGCTTTATCTTGCGGGGAATTGACTCGCAACCATCGCTCTTTTTCAATCATTAACCGTTGCCAGTTCGCATGAAGGTCTTGGAACTGTACATCTGCTAATGCTTGACGAATGATAGCTGATTCTACTTCCAGGTCTCGAACCACCTTCACCGCTTCGTTCCACTTCAATTCTATTGAAGCTGCTTCAGCCATTTCTTGATCACGGACATCTTCCTGCGTCCCTTTCCACTTTCTCATCACGTTGGAAAATGAAAACTCATCCAATTTTGCGACATCCCGTTGTTCTTTTGTCAGCTTACTTTCGAGTTCATTTCGTTTGTGTGTGTGTTCCAGGATTTCCGTTTGAAGAGAAGCTAATTTCTTTTGCAAGCGTTCTTGTTCATTGATTAATAGTTTTAGCTCCGATTGTCTTTGTTGAAACGTTGACCACATAGCCCATCACTCCCTTAGCTACTATACGAAATTCCAAAGATGAAGTTTCAGTTAATTTGTTTGGTAATTTAGTGAAATGTTGGAACTTTTGAGTGGGTTTTAGAGTCTAATAAGTAACTATTAATTTCGTGATGGATGGGATGGGTTTTGAGATGAAAAAGTGGATACTTCTGTTTGTCATACTGTTCCTTCTTGCGGTATATGCTGCTCTGTCAACTAAATTTCATTATCCCGAGCTTCCATTTTCTAATAAAACCAAGCAGGAAGTCGCAAAACTTGCTGTCTCATCGGAATTGCCGCTTTCTAAAGTGGCACAGCAAGACGGCTTTGTTTGGCTTGTAACGGATGATTCTCTCGATGTGGCACTTAACTCCCTCAAGCAGCGAATGAAAAAGAATGGATGGGAATTTGTCGAACAGAACGGCTCCAGCTATTTGTTTGAAAAGGGCAATGAAAAAGTATTCATTGAAAGTCAACAATGGACAGGCAATTTCCTGCTCTTTCAATTGCCGATTGGGTTGTAAATTTATTCTCTTTTAAATAGAGAAATGAATCGGCTCGGGCCAACAGGATGTTGGTCACGAAGGCGTTGCCACACGAGGTGGCGTTCTTAGCCTTCGCTCCTTTGTCCTCGTTGCGGGGTCTTGCCTGCCCATTATTCCGCAGGAAAGAAGCGGGCCAAAGGTTTTGATTTGGACCGATTCTTTGCGACGAGTAACCGCAGGAGTAGCACTTTTGAAGCGTGAGACCCACAAGTATTTGGTTTTCATACTTGTTGGCTCCTGCGGAACATGCGTGCTCGCGCAAATGTACGATAAACAATATCATAGTAAATCAAAAAGCCCTTCGAGAATAATTCGAAGGGCTTTTCTTACAGCTATTTTTTCTTTTTAATGCCGAATGGCCACCATACACCACGATCAAATGATACGGTAATGGCCGGTATGAGTAATGGTAAGACAATCAAACCGTACAGCAATAATCCAATAACCACGATGGACGCGATTTGCATCAGGCTCAGAACCCCTGAAGGCATCATGGCACCAAATGTACCCGCTAATATAATAGCTGCCGTGATGATGACCGTTCCCATTTTGGCCATCGAAACACGCATAGCTTCTCGAACAGACAAACCACTTTCCGCCTCTTCTCGGAACCGGTCGAGAAGGAAAATGGAATAATCGACGCCAAGTGCAATCAGCATGACGAAACCGAAGAATGGAACTGCCCAGCTGATGCCGTCATATCCAAGTAGATTCTCGAAAATCAGTTCAGCAATGGCAATTGACGTAAAGTACGTCAGTAATAACGAGCCGATCATGAACAATGGCATGATCATGGAACGGAATAAAATTGTCAAGACGACAAACAAACTAATCAACATAATCATGACAGTGCTTGAAAAATCGCTCGAAGAGATATCGGCTAAATCACTATTTACGCTCGATATGCCACCAAAGGCAATGCTTGCATCTTCAAACGGCGTTTCCTTTACTTCGGATGCCACCGCGTCTTTCAAGCGTTGCACAGTTTTAATGGCTTCAGGAGAATATGGGTCATCCGAAAGGACTACTTCCATTTTTATCCCCTTGCCATCAGCGAATGTATATCGGTCCAATACTTGAGAAAACTCTTCACTTTCAAGTGTGCCTGCAGGAATATACAGTCCAGTATCACGAACACTATCACTTTCACTCATCGCCTTCATCATGTCGCTGACTTCCGTAAGTCCATCTGCAATTTGTGTAAGACCCTGGCTGGAAGCTGCAAGCCCCTCAGTTACCTGAGATAATCCTTCACCGCCACCACTTGCTCCGGCAAGGCCTTGCTGAATTTGATCAAGTTGACCACTGATGGCAGTCAAAGCACCGACTGTTTGTTGCACATTACCGGTCTGTTGTAACCCTTGTGTTGTCAGTGCCAACTGGTCGTTTAGCTGACCAAGTCCTGCCGCAACTTCTCCAAGTCCACCACTATTGCCAGCTCCAGCCAATCCCCTTTGAATTTGCTCAAGACCCGCTCCAATTTCAGTGAGTCCTTCGTGAGCTTCCGTTAATCCATCCGCCATCAAACCAAGTTGATGATCGACATATAAGTCTTCGATCATTTCCCCAGTAGGTCGGGTGACTGTTCTAATCTTCTCAACACCTTCGATTTGTTCAAAGCGTTGATTTAAACTCTCCACATACGGAATCATTTCTTCGTTTGCTAGCTTCTCATCCGATTCAATAATGACTTGAACTGGCAACGAGTCCCCTTTGCCAAAGCCATTTTCTATGGCGCGTAAGCCTTTAACCGATTCATAGTTACTGCCGATTTCATCCACTGTGTTAAATGACAAGGAGTTATCGTATGTCAGCAACAAAGGAACCGTCATAATTGCGACAACCAGCATAGATAGAACGGGGCGATTGACGGAAAGCTTGCTCATCCATCCCCATAAGCCGCTGTCGTGGTGCGCTGCCGATTTTTTCGAAGGCCAGAATAGTTTTTCTCTCAATACCAACATAAACACTGGCACAATCGTAAACAACACGAGCAATAGAACAGCTATCCCTACCGCAACGGCTACGGCCGATTTAAATATTGGGAAATCCGCAAAACCGATCGCGAAGAACCCAATAAATACAGCAAGACCACTGATCAGTAACGTACGGCCGGCAGTTTTGTAGGTGTTTACAATGGCTTCTTCTACCGCGTGACCTGCAGATAATTCTTCCTTGTAACGGCTCAGCAGTAAAATACAGTAGTCCGTTCCAATCCCGAACAATATCGCCACCAAGAAAATCTGGGTATAGTTAGAAACCGGGAAACCAAACCAATCGATGAAAAATGCTACAAGTGATTGGCTCAATAAATACGTAAGACCCACTGCCACCAAAGGAATGAATGGTGTGACAATCGAACGGAAAACCGCAAGCAACAAACCAAAAATCAAAACAACTGTAATAATCTCTGTCCGCTTTAAGCCTTCTTGCGCACTTTTATTAACATCATTGTTGATGATGGCTTCGCCTGTCACGTAAGCTGTCATGTCTGACGGAATGATTGAATCGCGAATTTCTTGTGCAACATCATTAACTTCTTCATCAGACCCATCCACTGTAATGGGAATGAGTACTGTTTTTTTATCTTCCGAAACGAGTTGACTCTCGAGCTCTTCACTTTCAACGGGATTTAAGACACTGGTCACCGTTTCTGAAAGTGCTGAGATTTTCTTCGCCATATTGCCCAATTGTTCACGGTCAACATCCCTCAGTGCTTTATCAAGTTCCACAACAACGGAAATCGTTTGGTCACTTTCGCCTGCATCCGCCAACATTTTGGCGGCTTGTTGTGACGACGCATCTCCAGACAGCTGAATTGAGCCCGCTTCTTCCGCTAGTTTCGTCAAATTTGGGGCGATGATAAATAAGAGAATCGTGATGGCGAGCAAACCAATGGTGATCGGCCATTTCCATTTTAATATCGTTTTCATTCGTCAGACTCCATTCATTTTCAAAATTTCTCTTAACTTGCGGAACGTCACTAAAAATTGGTCAATTTCCCGATCATCAACTTGATTGGACATCAATTTTCCAATATATTCATGCAATACTCGGTCTGATTCATTGATGACATCTTCCCCTAAACTCGTCAGCACAAGAATCTTCTCTCGCTTATCTCCTGAAGGCTTTGTGTCAATCAACTCTTTTTCCATCAGTTTTTTTATACGATTGGATATGGCGCTTTTATGTACGCCTTGCAAAATGGCGAGTCGACTTGATGTTATTTCCCCTTCTTTGTAAATCAGTTTCAATACTTGAATTTGTTCAGGTGAATATTCTTTCCATATCGGTTCATCCACACTTCGAATGACGCGTTCAGTCCCATATATGAGTACCTCTTCAAAGAGTGATACCGCTTCTTTTATTCTTTCATCCATAATAGTTTACCCCCTAAACCAATAATAGTAGTTTAGGGGGTAAACTATGCAAAGTCAATGATGGTCTTGTGACAAATTGGAGCGGGGTATATGATGAAAAAAACAAGTATTGTAGAAAGGAGGATTCAACCTATGTGGAGAAAATTGAAGGAATGGGCACGTTTCATGAAGAAATCTCTTTATACGCTTTACTTCGCAACAAAAGACACACGTGTTTCTTTGCCTGTGAAAGTATTTACTATCGCAGTCGTCGCTTATGCATTTAGCCCAATTGATTTGATTCCCGACTTCATACCGATTCTCGGATATGTCGATGATGTATTGATTGTACCCGTCGGCATTTATTTTGCACTGAAAATGCTTCCTCAAATCGTCATTCAGGACAGCACTAAATTAGCTGAAGAACATTTGCTATCGGACAAACCCAAAAATTGGTTTGCTGCGGGGATTATCCTCATGATTTGGTTTGCTGTGTTAGTGTGGGGTACTTTTGTTTTTATCTACAAATGAACATAAAAAATCTCCTCAACAACATCGAGGAGATTCGGCTTATGCATAAACAGATGATCGCTCACCATTCTTGACCACGTGACGATTGCGTCCCTGTTCTTTTGCTTTTAATAATAGTTCCCCCTATCCTGAACGCCTTTTTCTGAAAACCAACCATAAACATACGAAAATGAAGAAAGCCACCAATTCAAGAGATACGATGTACCATGGATATGGTCCCAGGTAATCAAGCAGACTTCCGTTCACTGGTTTTGTCCGTAAAAACATATAGTTTCCGTTAACTAAAACATTGATGACAAACACGAGTGGCAGCAATACGTTCAATGCGAGCATCGTTTTGAGGATTCCTTTAAAAGTAGGGCGGCACCCTTTCACCCATGTAAAATATAGCGCTACAAGGACAATTCCCGCATGCGTGAAAAAGAAGTGGAAGTACCTGAAATGCGGGAAGCTTAAATCCAATACTGGTGTTGCAATTGCTTGAAGTGCACCGCCTATTCCTGCATAGAAAACAAAATCATAGACATGCTTATTTCCGGTCCACAGCAGGACGATGGTCAACACTAAACTAATGCTACACAATTCGAGTGGCAACGAACTACTCAAGTTCCATCTTCCGGTTTGAAAGAGCCAAATATAAAACGCGATATCCATGCCCAGTAAGGACAGGGCAAAAAGACGTTCGATTTGTTGCGCTTTGCGAGGTTGAAGCGTCCATCTATTTTTGAAAGCAAATAACAAAACAATTAATAGAACCAATCCCACAATTACGATCTGATGTGCCGTCGAAAACATAACAAATGCAGGTCCCTCTTGTTCCAACATTGCGTTTCCTCATTTCATTTTTCTTTCCATCTATACATACCTATTCGTTTCCATTCCTCGAAATCCTCGTTTTAGTTAGATTCTCTTAAAGAAAAAGGAAGAGACTAGGTGGTTGGCGAATAATAAATAGATACATCATTTGCTTTACGAAACTTGGCAAATATGGATCGTTCCCTTTCGATTAAGGAGGGCGGACTAGCAAGAATTTAATGTAAATGGTAGTTAAAGAAATGGAGGAATCTCACATGAAAAACACGATTATGGATCGAATTGTTTCCCTTCAAAGCGAAAATGATTTTTCTGGAACCGTTTTGGTAAAAGAAAGAGAGAATGCTCTTATTGATCGTAGCTTTGGATATGCCAATCGGGCAGAAGCAATAAACAATCAGTCTGGAACCAGGTATGGAATTGCTTCAGGATGCAAACTCTTCACCGCGATCGCCATCTGCAAACTCGTGGAGGAGAAAAAACTTTCCTTCGACTCCAAATTGAAAGACTGTCTGGATGTAAAGTTTCCTCATTTTGATGACAACGTCACTGTCCATCACTTGCTTACCCACACATCGGGCGTTCCTGATTATTTTGACGAAGAAGTCATGGATGATTTTGAGGAGTTGTGGATCAAAACGCCAATGTACCATATCAGGACCTTGAAGGATTTCCTTCCTCTTTTCCAAAATGAACCGATGAAAAATCCACCAGGTGAGAGTTTCAGTTACAATAACTCCGGCTATATTTTGCTAGGGTTGATTGTGGAACAAGCAAGTGGACTTCCCTTTACTGACTATGTGGAAGAACACATTTTCAAAAAAGCTGGGATGGTCGATTCGGGCTACTTTTCTTTTGACTCCCTACCTGAGAGAACGGCATGGGGATACATCGATCATTCTGATGGAACGTGGAAAACCAATATGTACTCACTGCCGGCAAAAGGTGGGTCGGATGGCGGCGCTTATGTCACCGTTACCGATATGGCTCTTCTCTGGGAATCTCTTATGAATCATCAAATTCTTAGCAAGGAAATGACTGATCGCCTGCTCACGGCACATGTTCAAGTAAAAGAAGGCAGCTACTATGGTTATGGGATTTGGATTAATAAAAAAGACGAGACCGTAACCAAGTATCATGTTATGGGCTATGACCCAGGAGTAAGTTTTCACTCGGCATACTACCCGGATGATTCCCGCATTGTTGTGGTTTGTTCAAATAAGTCGTCTGGTGCGTATAAAATCATGGCGGCCATTGAAGACGAATGGACAAAAGTGACCAACCACTAGACAATGGTATAACGTGAGGTGAACCCATATGAATAATGACTTCCGGTCTTTTTTGGAACACTTTTTAGGGATTGCATAATTAAGTGATGGAGGTAGACTAATGGATAATTTAGAGTGGTTGGTTATGTATGGATTCCTACTTGTCATTGGAGCCCTCGTCGTCCGATGGATTCGACTCATTAAAAACAATACGGACGTGCAGGTTGAACAAAACAAGGCAATCATCTCGCTGTTAAAAGATATACAGTTGAAAAAGGAAAAGAGTTTTTGACAGTTGTGGTCAAAAACCCTTTTTTCAACTGTGTTATATCAAAAATAAAGCATAGAAAAATTTCCAAGTTCATTTTAATATGCATATGATTTTCACGAGGTTCTTGTTGAATTACCGTTTCTTAAACCTCTTCCAAACGATGAAACTTAAAAGAACAATGCCGACAGCAACAATAACAGCAATCATTGCATTCGATTCGGCAATTCCCGCTTGTTCTGTAACTAAATCCACTTGTTCAGTCGGTTCTTTTCCTTCTCCGAGAACGGTCAAGTCTTCCTGTGCAGCACTTAACTCTGTTGTTCGATCACAGATGACTGTTACGAGCTCTGCTTTATCTCCATACATCGTAGACTCAGTGGCATAAACTAAATATTCCTGACCCACCTGGAATTCATAGCCGCAATCACCCCCACCACTTCCGGTGGTAATAATTACTTGAGACTCCGATACACCTTTCCAGGTTTCTGCTACCTCAATTAATACTCTTTTCTTCACATACCCCTTAAAGTTTTTTTGTACTTTCACTTCAAGTACTTTACCTGAAAAAACGGCTTGTGAGCGTTCCAACTCATCTTCTACTGATGGAGGCTGAGCACATGAACATGCGTAGCTGGTTGTCGGAACAATGGACAAGCTGAACAAACAAAAGACGACACTTAACATCATTGTCACAAGAATCTTTTTCCTCATGAACTACTCCCCTTACCTTCAGACCTTTTTCTGTTCATTCCGAAGCCTTCTTTTAATGACGAAATAGACCAATAATCCAATGGCTGTCAAAATAACGAGAACTGGTAAGTTACCAACGAAGAATACAATCAATGCAGAGAATGTCGAAAGTAAGGAATTCATGCTTGTCGCGAATTGTTTTTTTGTTTTTTCCCATGTATTGAGTTCTTTGCTATCTATCTCAGGAACTACCACACGATTTTCATACATTGTGATTTCAATCGTTGAAAATGACGTCTGGTTTTCAAGATACTTCATCTTACCAACCATCACTTCAATCTCTTCTTGAACCTGTGCTAAATCTGCAGAAATTTTCAACAAGTCTTCGGTTTTCTGTGCTTTGCTCATGAATTCCAGTAAGCGTTCTTCAACCGCTCGTTTTGATTTCACTCGTGATTCGAGGTCCACGTATTGCTCTGTGACATCCTGACCCGTCACATTGCGTTCCAATACTTTAGCCGCTTCCCCTTCAGCTTCTAATAGAAACTTTTCAAAGTTCTCTTCTGGAACCCTTACAATCATTTTGCCGCCGCTCGTCTGTTCGTCTTCTTGATAGACGTTTGACTCCACGATATAGCCACCAAATTGCTCGACTTTCTTCTGAATATTACTTTGTGCTTTATCCAATTCTTTGACGTTCACACTTAATATCGCCTTATGAATGATCATTCTTTCCACTGCAACAGTAGGTGCTGTTTTCTTGGCTTCACCTGAACTTGAATTGTTAGCTAATTCCGCAGATTCTTCCGTAGCTACTTCATTGGAATCTGACTGTGGTGCAAGTGCTTTGTCCTCGGAACTTTCAGCTTTCTCCTCGCCACCACTACACGCAGCTAATAAAACCAACAAGCTGGAAAGTAGTATGAATAAAATCCTCTTCCTCATCTTCGACTGCCCCCTATCTCTATAGTATTTATGACGCGATGGACAGGAAAAATGTTACAATTTTCTGATTATATTTTAAAACACATCACAAACCCCCACGTGTCCTGGACATGGGGGTTAAAAGTTAACGTAGTTGTTTGTTTGGGTAACTAAAGACTCGGCACTCTCTTTAAATAAAATAATCGGCCGAAGATGCAATTTCGGCCGATTCCTGCTTCATTCATTTTTGGGTTCGGACTGTTCGTAAACGACGGAACTGAGCAATTTCTTTAAATAGAAATTGCCAGAAAGCAAAAGATGCGATTAGCAAAAATCCAATCTTCCACCCCTGTCCCCAGTCATTGAAATTTACATAATAGGACATTGATGCGAACACACCTACATAAAAAATCAGGCCAAAAGAAGTGACTCTCGTTTTACATAGAACTTAATCGCAAACAACAATGCGCAAATGCCTAACAACACCCACTTTAACGATTCGAAATCCATTAGGTTAGATCCTCCCCTTACAAACCAGATTGTTTTGTATAATTTCTTCGGATCATTCCATGTGCTCGTTGCATTCCTAATTTTTCATAGTATCCCATCAAGTCTTCATCACACATCAGATCAATCATATAAATATCACTCAATAAGTTAAACATTTCTTTGACGAGTTGTTTACCAATACCTTGTCCTTGATAAGCTGGCAAAACTTCCAAGAACGGTATATAAGCAGACAATACATCATCACTGTTCGCCGTGATGAACCCGATGACTTGTTTGGACTCTTGAGCAATTGCCAATACCATATGTGAGCTTTTTTCCAATAATTTAAGATGGACTTCAGAAGACGGTGGGTTTGGCCACCCAACAAAAAATCCGTTCAATTGATCTTTTGTTATATTTTTAATAGATGTTGTATAAATCATATTTCGAACTACCCCTATCCATATTAGTATCTATTGGAGTTGTTCTTTCTTTATCAATTGTAAAACAACATAATTGACACCTCTTAATGGCTAGATTTCCATTATTTTGAATTCACTATCCACCAATCGCAACACGTGCTCACCTGACGTTTTCTCAAATGCATGAATTCTTTCTTCAATGGGAGTCGTACCTGGGAACAGGTCTATTCGGTCCACATGAGGAAATAGAGAGGATTTATATAGCTCGCACCCCTTGAAATTTTTCAAATTCATCGTATTCAATGATGGACTGAACCAATCAACAATTCGAATAGATGCGCCAAGCACCACTGCTCCAGCACTTACGCCCACGATGACACAATCTTCTTTTGCTCTCATTTGAAGTAGCTCGTCTGCCCCACTCTCCCTGAGAGCGTGCAACAATCTAAAAGGATTTCCGCCATTTAGGTAAATAACATCTGCAGTTCGCAAACAATCTATTTTCTCCCTTTCCACATCCAAAAAAGTTACTTGTTCAAACCCCATATCAAGTAAATCAACTCGTGCTTGAATAGCAAATGGATTCGATTCTTTTTGTGCTGATGCCGTCGTTATAATGACTGCGGACTTTCTATTAGAAATTAGCTCAATGAATTGCTCTCGGACTTTTTCATGGAAAAAGCCCGTTGAAGTTAATAGAAGATGACCCATTTATAACCCCTTTAAGAAATTGTTTCTGATCGTAAGTAATGATATAAATTACTATTTACTGGATTTTCAAATTGCATATTCATTGTTACCACCGGAAGAGTCTTCCCGTTTTTATCCTTCATTTGTTCTTGAGCAACACTTTTGGGGTCTAGTTTTACTTCTCCCAAATAGTAAAAATCATTTCCCTCACCATTATCTTTTTTTACAAAGAAATGAATATCAACATTGTTTTTTTGTGCATTTATTATTTTGTTTACTTCTTGTGACTCTAATGTTCGATTGCTGCGTGTATACCATTTAAATAAATTTTGATCGATGAATTCATCTCCATAAGCTACGCTTGACTCAACTTCATCATGTTTATGGTACGTTACAAATATTGGGCATGTTTGATGTTTTATTTTATATCCATACATAGTTGATGTTTCATCTTGATTCCAATTTAATAATTTACACGCATCTTTTCTGGAATATTTCTTAAATAACGTCAGTTTTTCTTGGCAGTCATAACCTTCACTTTTCGCTAGTCCACTATTAATAATGTCCTCTACTAAATGCAGGAAATAAGCATTATTTTCAATGCTATTCTTAATGTGTTGATTCAGCTTAATTCTTTCGTCTTGTATAAAAATCAAGGGTTCAGAACCGTATTTCTTCTTATTCCCACTGGTGAAAAACGATAAATCAAGTACTCGGTAAACAGACTCCAATGTGGCATCATCGTATCTACAGTTGTTATCAATTAAAACAGTCTTATAGTCATCAACTAGAACACTTCCCTGTTGAATAAGAAGCTGTACTAATATCAGTTCATGCTTTCGTTTACCGTTTAATATTTCTTGAGAGAACATAGTTAAAACCTGTTTTTGATAGTCATTTATTTGAGGAATTTCCTGTTTAATCTTTTTTAGAAAAGCATAGTAGTCATCGTGTTCTGACATAATGGCTACAGGATCTAAAGACTCGTTGATTACAAAATCGTATAAATATGGAATATGTCCAATTCGATTTTTCAATTTTTCAAAGGCATCTTTAAGTAATGCTAGTTGTGTTAACTTCGTGTTGTTAATCGACTTATAGATTTGATCTTTCGCAATGCCTTCAAAAATAACTGTCGATATACCTTTAATATAGCTAGTGTCATTTAATTTCCGTCTGATATTGTCTTTATTTTGTGATTGATCCCCAGATAAAGCCACTGGAATAAGATAGTTATTTTTGTAATTTCCAATAAAGTCAATAATGGTTACAAAATCTTTTGATTCATGTTTACGTAACCCTCGTCCAAGTTGTTGAATGAAAATAATGCTTGATTGTGTTTGTCTGAGCATTACTACTTGATTAACACTTGGGATATCAATACCTTCATTAAAGATATCTACCGTTAAAATATAATCAAGTTCTCCATTTTCTAGTTCAATAACTCTTTTAATCCGTTCGTCTTGAGAATCGTCTCCTGTTAAGGCAACAGTTCGATACCCTCTTTCATTTAGGAGTCTAGAAAGCTCCGTTGTTTCATCTTTCCTACTACAAAACATTAAGCCTTTTACTGCTTCTCCGGAAAATCCATAGTACTCAATCTTCTCGACAATATGATTAACTCGTTCTTCAGTAATTAATTTAGAGAATTGCGCTGTATCATCAATTAATTCCCCATTGATTTCTAAATCTGTAACCCCAAAATAATGGAAGGGACAAAGCATATCTTCCTCTAATGCCTTCTGAAGTCTAATTTCATAAGCCACGTTAAAATCAAATAACTCATATATATTGAATGAATCTGTTCTTTCGGGTGTTGCTGTCATACCCATTAAAAATTTCGGTCGAAAATAATTTATCACCTTATGATAAGATTGTGCACCTGCTTTGTGTACTTCATCTATTAAAATGTAATCAAACTCATCCTGTTCAAACTGAGTAAGCATACTATCTTTAGACAATGTTTGAATGGTGGCAAATAAATACTTAGCATTCGTTTCTTTTATTGTGCCTGACAAAATTCCAAATTCATCATCGTATCCACCTAATATTTTTTTATAATCAGATTTTGCTTTTTGTAATATCTGTTCTCTGTGGACAATAAATAACATCTTTTTGGGTGCATATTTTCTAACATCAAATGCTGATAAATATGTTTTCCCGGTTCCAGTAGCCGAAATAATTAACCCCTTATCTTTTTCAGTTCGCATGCTTTCAATATTTAACAATGCTTCGGTCTGCATCTTATTAGGACTAATCTTTAGTGCAGTTTCAAGGTTATTAATTTTATATTCTTCAAAGCCTTCGATTACTTTCTCCATCTTTTTCTTTTCAACAGTTTCTATATAAACTTTTTCATATTCACTAATCCATTCAGAGGATAATTCTTGAGATTTCTCCCAAACATCCTCAAATTGGTTTTGAAAGTGATGAATAATTTCCCCATTTTCATGTGTTGTAAGTTTGATGTTCCACTCATAATTCACCTTAAGAGCATGTGAAGTCAGGTTGGAACTTCCTACGATTAAAGAATAATAAGTCGAGTGTTGAAAAATGTACCCTTTTGAATGAAATCCTTTAATATCTGATAGCCGTACTTTTACATTCTCAATTTTTAAGAGCTCTTTAAATACTTTTGGTTGATTAAATTGCAAAAATGTCGAAGTTAATATTCGTCCATGAACGCCTTTTAATTTTAAGTCATGAAAATGAGCTTTTAATGTAGCAAGACCGCTTTCAGTAATAAAGGCCACTGAAAACAAAAAGGTTTCACAATGCTCTAATTCATCTAATAAAGTCGATAAAACATTCTCATTTTCAACAGTATTGTTCACTAATAATTGTGGCTTATAGGAACCTGGCGTAATAAAATTTTGATTAATAAATCCTTTATGTAAAGACTCTTCTAAATTCCGAAGAAATTCCCCCACCTATAGCACCTGCTTTATTTTAAATAATTTTTTTAGTTTTTCTACTGCCGGAATATCAGCTGGTGCCCAGTTTAGTTCGTCTAAATTATTAATTGTTAACCATTTAAGTTCAGCATGTTCCGTTGGTTGTAAATTTCCTTCTGTAATTTTTGCTAAATATGAAGTTAGTTGAATTGTGAAAGTATCATACTCAAAATATGTATCCTCTACTTTGTCGCCAACTACAATATGCACACCAAGTTCTTCTTGAATTTCCCTAACTAATGCGATTTCATGACTTTCCCCTTTTTCAATTTTTCCACCGGGAAACTCCCATAAGTTCGGTAGAGCCATCACTGGAGAGCGAAGTGCACACAGAATTTTATTTTCATCATTATGTATTACCGCTGCTACAACATTTATATGCTTTTTCATTTCTTGTTCTCCTAACATTACTTATTAAAAAACTTTTTCAATTGATTCTCACTAGGCATTTTAATCGGATATCTCAGATCACTATCCCCCATATTTATTATATAAGGATTAGCACCTTCCTCTACTTTGAATTTCCAATGCGGTCTTAATTTTGTTGTGTTGGGCATAGTTGACCGTAACATCATTTTCCGCTGAAAAGGCTCAAGTTTTGCCATTAAATATTTGTCTTTAAATCGAACAAGGAGATAGCCTTCTTGCTCTTTTGCATTATAATTTCCCATGATCGATTCACCAATATCGAACCAATTATACTTATTCTGAACAGAAGGCGAGATTACAAAGATGCTACCTTTATTAAAAATCGTTGTATTCCGTTCTTGGCGTAACCCCAATTCATTTATTAAGAAATCCAAGTTCACTTTGGATGATACATGTGCAACTGACATTTCCATCTACCTTCTCTCATATTCTGGTATATTCAGTATAACGGAACCTGATCTAGAGATCTCAATTTGATGGAAAATTCTCATAAAACGATAAAATGAAAGCAGTTGAATAACTATGATCAAGAAAATTCTCCATATAGATTTAACACTTGCACACAAAATCCTTGCCATCCAACGTCCCTCTTATCAAATTGAAGCAGACCTAATTGGATTTCAAGGCATTCCTGCTCTTTCCGAAACGGCGGAGGATATCGTGAACAGTAAAGAAACCTTCATTGGTTATTTCGAAGACGATCAACTCCTTGGGGTTCTTTCTTATGAAGAAAATGAAGACTTCGTTGATATTTGCCGGTTGGTTGTGGCTCCCGCTTCTTTTCGTAAAGGCATTGGACGTCAGTTGGTGAGTTACATAATGGAAGAAATACGGGGTTCTCGTGAGGTTGTAGTCTCAACTGGTTTGAAGAATATCCCCGCTGTTACTCTTTATGAAAAGCTGGGGTTCCAGCAAGAGCGGACGGTGGAAATTGCACCTGGTGTTCAGATTGTAAAGATGCGTTATTGTCGATAGCAAAAAAGCGAAACGAAAGTGACGGCATCACTTCGCTTCGCTTCGCTTTTTTCATTGTTCGATTACTGTGCATCCCAGCAATGCGCCTTGAATGCCGATTCTACTTTTGTTTTAGAAATGTCAGTTGGTGAGTTATTGGTAGGAGAAGTGTATGAAGGTGCTTTAGATGAGTTGAATTATGCAGTTGCGTGTTCGCGGTAAATGACCTCTTTAGTTTAATCGCTAAAGAGGTTTTTGGGTGCTCTTTAAGGGTTAGGCAAGAACAAAGACACCGACGAGTTCGTCGAGTGGCAGTTGGTGAATACCGTAAGGATCTTCGTATCGTAGGCACTGATTGTTGGCTTCTTTGATGATGCCGCGGTGATAGTGGATTTTGCCGCTCTTCCACGAAGTGAGACGGGTTTCCATTCGGCTGATGAGCGCGCGTTCGATTTCTTCTTGCATCGTATCGTAATCGAACGCGTCGAGTTCGGGCTTTTTGACCAACTCGTATTCTTGTTGCCATTCGCGGAGTTGCGCGACGTGCTCTGGCAGCATCATGGCCGTCCATTTGATTTTGCCGCGATCTTTGAGGTCGCCTTGCATTTTTAATCCGCGGTTGATTTTCATCAGATCACGTCCTCTCGTTCTTTTCGAATGACGGGGACGGCTGCTAAGACATTGTCAAAGTAAAAAGTACGCTTTGCCTGCTTTGTAAAACAGTACGCCTGAAACGTGTCATGGTAGGCTTTAATGATTTTCACACGGCGTTTGGTGATATTACCATCCTTCGCTAAATAGACCATTTCCAATATATCGTGCCGCTTCATGATTTTTACGATGTTGTCTTTCATTCAAGCCGCCTCCTTTTTTTCATTATATGCGAACATTTGTTCTTTTAACAATGGTAATTAGAGGAGTTTTTACATAAAACGGTCCAACCCATTTAAAAGTATGTTCCAACCCACTAAAAATAACCCTTCAACTTGAAGTCGAAGGGTTATCGTATATCGTTATTCACCTACATAAAACAGCTTGAACATTATTTCACGTTGCGGCACTTGAAGGCGTCCGAATTTCTCCAAGAATACTTCTTTGTCATAGCATAGGTTAAATCTATTTTTCGTGTAAAATGAAGGCAGTTAGCCGATGATGATATAAGCACGGATTTACCATTAGATGAAAGTGAGTGTGGAATATGCAAAAATTGATTCTTATGATGGGACTTATGAGTTTGATGCTAGCAGCCTGTTCATCAAATGAAAAGACCGAACACAATGAACACAAAGTAGAGAAATCAACTCAGGAGAGTTCTTCCTCTCCATCTGGAGATTTTTATAAGGAAACAACAGATGTTGAAGTATCTCATATACACGGGATTGGCTACCCTGGTTCCGGTGACGCATTAATGCTCGCTAGCCACCACGGTCCTGTTTTGTATGAAGAAGGAATATGGAAAGAAACAACGGGTGAGAAGCATGATTACATGGGCTTCCAAGCTGTGGCGGACGGCTTTGTTTCCAGTGGTCATCCTGAGCCTGGTTCGAAATATAAAAATCCGCTTGGTCTGCTCAAAAGTACAAATGCAGGCGAGTCGTTTGAGCAATATGCATTCGAAGGTGAAATTGACTTTCACTATTTAGCAGCTGGTTACAATACAGATCGCATCTACGTTTTTAATGAGATGCCAACTGAAAAGTTAGGAAACGGCTTTTATTATTCGGATGATTTAGGTAAGTCGTGGACTACCATGGATATGGGTGGATTTGAAGCCGACATGATGTCCAATATATCCGCACATCCAGATGAACCTGAAACCGTTGCGATTGGTACAGACCGTGGGTTGTACGTATCTAAAGATGCGGGCAAGACGTTTTCCCTTGCTACGAAAGATAAGACAATCACTTATGCCTTGTTAAACGAACAACAGGCATATGTTGCGGAAATAGTAGATAACAAAGTTCAATTGAATCAAATCGACCTTGCGATAAAAGAGGAAAAAGCCATGGCCATTCCAGAACTGAAGAAGGATAATGCCATCATTTACATGGCTGTGCATCCCACAAATGCAAAAGAAATATCCATCGCAACATTGAAAAATGATGTGTACCAAACAACTGATGGCGGAGCTAATTGGAAACAAATTTTAGCTGCCGGTAGCGTTTCTAAATAAAAACTCTTTTCACTAAGCACTAATTGTCTGAAAGGCGTTTAGTGTAGCGTCTGTAGGGAACGATATGTAAGCTACTGGATGAAGGTGAGGAGTAAAACGTAAATCCCACTTATGAAGAATGCTTGGAAGCGTATAACGTTTGTTTTGATTCCTGTCTGAAAGAAGACAATGTGAAAATGATGGTGGACTGCATTCGTCTCGACCGGGTATGCGCTGAAGCATGCCGTAACATGGTTGCCTAAAAGATGTGAGAAAGCCAAGCAGGATGAACTTCATTCTGTTTGGCTTTTTTAATGTGAATTTTTATGGTCAACGATGTGACAGACCTTCACGCTACGCTTGCGGCATCTTCCTTTAATTGAAGGTATTATATATCTATCATCGAATCTTATAGAAGCCGTGACTAAGAAAAAGTATGGCTTCGCTGAAATATTAACTACATTTCAATATTGTTTTGTGCAAGGAGCTTAATATACATGGATGCTTTATTGACTTATTTACATATGCTCCCCCTTCCTGTAGCTGTCTTATTGAGTATTTCCCTCAATATATTAATTGCCATTTCAGGTGTTGTCCCAAGTGCATTCTTGACGGCTGCGAATGTGGCGGTTTTTGGATTTTGGGGAGGTTTTTCAGTCTCACTTATTGGAGAAATTGTGGGGAGTTTAATCGCTTTTGGATTGTACCGAAAAGGATTTCGACATGTTATCGCCGATAAGACCAAGCATGCTCCACGCCTGCAAAAGTTGCTGCATGCTTCACCCAAGGAAGCCTTTTTGTTTGTCATCGGGCTGCGGTTGATGCCATTCGTCCCTTCTGGATTAGTCACTCTTTATGCAGCAGTCGGCACCATGAGTTTTGGGTCCTTTGCAGTAGCCGGCAGTATAGGTAAGTTGCCCGCTCTACTGTTGGAAACTTCCGCTACATACGCACTTGTAGAATGGGCACAAGCTGGACAGTATCTTGTCTTCGTGTTGGCATTCGCTTTACTTTTGCATGTATGGAAAAAATTCAATAATTCTCAGAGATGATTGGCTTCATTGCATATATTAACCATATTAACCCTATAATATTTATACTATGAAGAATCTTGCTTGAACAACAAACTAAGATGTTCGTAGACTTGGTCCTTGCCTGAAACATAGATTTATTTATATTATCCAAGACATTGCCCCATTTGCAGACCGTTGTATTACGTATAATACAACATCTCATTATGAAAGGCGGTGTTATCTATGGGATATAATAGCGGCGGATCTTCTTTCGCTTTACTTGTGGTACTTTTCATTTTGTTGATTATTGTCGGAGCTGCTTTTCTTTACTAATTAAAATAATCGCAAGGAAAAGAAAACCACTCTCACAAGCACTCCGAGAGCGCTTTGTAGGCGCTCTCCCCTATTATGAAGAATCGCTTTGGAATTTTTGGACAAGCCCCGTTTCTGAGAATTAACAGAATAAGTAACACCTTAGCTGTTGTTTTCATTCGAGGGCACGAGGGAACATGATAAATAGAGGTGATTGGATGGGAACATTTAAGAGTAATGGAACGAGTTTAACTTATGAAGAATATGGAACCGGTGAGCCTCTATTGTTACTGCATGGGTTGACCGGCAATCGCCATATGTTTGATGCGGAAGTAAAAGTATACAAGAAGTATTTTCGAACAATCGTACTAGATGCACGTGGGCACGGGGACTCCGAGAAACCATCATCGTATACGTTAGATGATCATATCGGTGATGTACTTCGATTGCTTGAACATTTAGGGATTGAAGAAACTTATTTGCTAGGTGTCTCAATGGGCAGCTATATTGCGCAAGGTGTAGCAATTGCTTCACCGGAACGTGTGAAGAAACTGATTTTAGTGGCAACGAAATCTCAAGGGAAAACATCTTCAATGGAAGCCTTGTTTGCCAAACATGCAAAAGAACTTGAAGGAATGGACTTTTCAGAGAAAGTAGTCAAAGTCTCTCCATATATTTTTCATGACCTCAAAGCTGTCGGAAAGTGGAGTCACTATGCGGCTGAAAAGGGTTCACCCTTGACCGCTAACGAGATTGAAGCTGCAAACGAAGCGTTAGAGGGCTTTGATTTCCGTGAGGATTTGTATCGTATAACAGCTGAAACATTGGTCATCAGTGGCGATCATGATGGATTGAATCCGCCTGAAGTGGGACGTGAAACAGCGAAATTGATTCCGAATGCTACGTTTGTGGAGTTCAATCAGTCAGGACATGCGCCTAATGTGGAACAACCCTTGCTGTTCTTGGATTTCGTACTCGAATTTTTAGATCAAAAATAAAACCCAGCTCACACTTTGTGAACTGGGTTAGTCTCTTTAGTTAGAGGGTTTCCGTTTTTTTCGAACAAGTTTGAACAAGTAGTATAACAAGATAGCACTCACTAAAATGACCCAAATCATGGTTTCATCAATTTCCTTTGAGACTAGTCCAGCGGGAATCAGCGCCAGGATGAAAAAATAAATAAAATTCCCGATGGTCGTGGCAAGAATAAACGGCCAAAACCGAACCGTGCTCAATCCTCCCAATATATTGACCAAACTAGTCGGGACTAAAGGGAAAATCCGCGCTTGGAATACATAAGCAAATCCATTTGCTTCTATTTGCACAAGTAAACCTGGTTTGAATTTTTCAATCAATCTTTCTTGAAACAAGAAGCGGACGGCACAGAAGACGAAGACTGCGGCGATTACACTGGAAATCCAGCTCCATAAAAAACCATCAAAAAATCCAAACAACGTAATGTTGATGGTAATTACTAAAAGTAAAGGAAACACCGTAAACGAATTTTGGAGAATCATGATGATCAGCATAAATATATATGCATAAAGCAGATTATCATCCAAAAAATCTTGAATGCCTTCGACGTCACGATTTACGAGAAGAGTAATGATCTGACGATTTAATAGTAAAAAAATGAGCAGCAACAATAAGCCACCCCAAACCAACCAGTTTTTATGCGTGAATTTGTTGATCGCTTCTTTCATTCGTCACCCACTCGTATCTTCCTATGGAAATAATTTTATTATGCAATAAATTAATTTTCTTCTATCATACCATGTTTCTTAAAATTGATAGAAATGGGAACTGTAAATATTTCCTATGATGGGGAAAATTCTAAAGTAGAGGTGATATCTTGAAAGCATATCAATTTCTTGTCACGCTAAATTATGTAAAACCGAAAGTATGGCGTCGCATTATCGTACCTGAGACGCTCGATTTTTATGATTTACATTCGATTATCCAAACCTCTGTCGGATGGACAAATAGTCACTTATTTAATTTCTCCATCGACGATTCCATTGGTCGGCGATGAAGAATCGGTTTCAGAAAACTTCGGCATGGCCCAACACTATATGAAAAACCCGCCAGAAGAAGGATCGTTTGAATTCAGAATGTATCAACAGTTTATCCGTACTCAGCTATTACTCGCACGCAATGTGGATTTGACCAAATACGTCCATGACTCCCCCGTATTTCGCTACATGTATGACTTTGGAGACAGCTGGGACCACGAAGTGGTGCTCGAACAAGTAGTGGATGATTACACGTATGATCATCCGCAACTGCTCGAAGGCAAAGGTACTTGTCCGCCTGGATATGACGAATTCAAGCGCGTCATGAAAGACAAAGATGACCCTAAACACGCGGGGATGAAAGCACGGGCAGAAGGTCAAGGGTATCAAAAGTTCAACTTAGCCAAAGTAAATGCCGTCTTGAAAGAAGAATGGTGTGGCCAAATAAAATGAATGAAGCAAGAAACAATCTTGTGTAGTGAACCGTGATTTTTTCCCGGGTCAGTGCCAAAGATGTGCATATGCTAAAGCATCCTTTCTAAAAAGGTGGTGTAAAGCATGGGATACGAATGCTGCAATACTAGCGGTTCTACGTTCACGTTGATTGTTGTTCTCTTCATCTTGTTAATTATTGTCGGTGCGAGTTGTCTATACTAATTTATAGAAATTAACCCTCACATCCGACTATGACGCACGACTCTTTCTTCCCCCATCGTGTGTAATAAGTACAAAAAACCTGACTCCTTACGGGATGTCAGGTTTTATTGTGTGTCTGGAAAGGATGATTTTTTCCGTGTCCAGGCGAATGGACGGAAAGTGACCACGAATGAACGAAAGCCTTGCTGACTGGTCAAAAACTTGGGCTAACTGGATGAAAATCAATCTTGACTGGTCAAAGACCTTTATCAAGTGGTCAAAAAGTAATCAACCTCTAATTAAGCGACTGTTTCCTTCTCGTAAATCGGTACCCAGCCTTCTGTCGTGACAAAGATGCGTACTGCTACAACTTTACGGTCTTCCATCAGCGTAAAGTAGTGCCGAACATTTTCAGGTACAGAGATTAAGTCTCCCGGTTGCAACTCGACATCAAAGAACTCTCCGTCTTCCGATTGAATGACGAAAATGCCATGACCGCTGACGATGAAACGCACTTCATCGTCTTCATGATGGTGCTCTTGTTGGAAATTTTTCAACAGTTGTTCCAAGTTAGGCGTTGATTCAGAGAGTGAAATCACATCCGCTTGCTGGTAGTTGCGTCGCTTGGAAATGTCAGCAATTTCGATTCCGAATGCGGATAGAATCTGTTGTTTTTCTTCATCTGTTAAATTGAATTTTTCACGAAGTTCGGTTGGAAGCTTCTCGATGGCCCATTTTTCGTAAATAACTTCATTGCTGTTCAAAAAGGCGATGACTGCTTGCTCTTCTTCAATGCGTTCGTTGTTTGCGTGTTTGCGAATGTATGCCATTTTTAATAACTCCCCACTACATGTTTTATAGTTGCTATTTTCACTTGGTACGAGAATAAAAATTCCCATGCTTCCAAATATTTTTTCGCTTCAAAAGCGTCTTTGCCCCACACCGTGATGCCGTGATTTTTAATCAGGATTGCTCCCGTGTCCCCTGTTACATAACGATCAAATTGTTCAGCAAGTGTCGGGATATGCGCGACATTTGGAATGATCGGAATGCTGACTTTGGCATCTTGTTCCCAGGAACCGAGTGCTTTAATAATTTCATTTCCGGTGAAATCGATATGTGTATCATGTTTATACAGTTCTGTGATGACATTGTTGTCAATCGTGTGCACATGAAGGACACAACCGGCATTTGTTTTGTTATAAATCTTAGCGTGGAGCAACGTTTCGGCCGATGGCTTTGACATCGTTTCCTCCAATTTTTCACCAGTTGCATCAACCAGTAAAAAGTCATGATCCGTGAATTTCCGTTTGTCCTTACCGGATGCTGTAACGAGGAATGTAACCGGTTCATTCGTTACCTTAATCGATAAATTACCACTCGTGCCGTAGAACCAATCGCGGTCTGCGAGTTCTTTTTTTATGGCCGCAAGCTCGTTCCAGCGGGAAAAGTAATTGCTCATGTGCGTACCTCCAATTGCTTTAAAATGTGAATCACGTCTGTAAATGTTTCAAATGGCTCAAAAGGAATATCGAGTTCTTCGCACTTTTCAATGAGGAAGTCCCGCGCTATGACTTTGTCTGCCAGTTTGGCCGCTTGCAAATCGGTAATGGAATCACCGATGACGATTTTGTAAGTGTTGTCGTCACTCAGTTTGCGAATGATGGATGGTTTACAACAACCACAGCCATTCGAGCAATGTTCATCGCATGTATGAGGCCAGTTGATTATGATGGTTTCTCCAGAAAAATCTGCCACGTTGCAGTAAATACGGTCGTCTTCTATATGTTCCTTCACGAGTGGCTTAACAAAGAAATCAATGCCTCCAGATACAATAAAGAGTGGAATCTTCTGTGCTTTCGTATAGGCCACAAAATCCTCAAATCCTTCTCGAATTTGTGCCTGTTTCAATACAAATTGGGTAATTTCATCTTTTTGGTCGGTTGATAGCAAGTTGAAAAGTTGTGTTACGCCTTGTTGAATGGTTATTTGTTGGCCGAGAATCTGGTCTTTAATCGGCTCCCACTCAGGTGGTGCGAATTTTTTCATGATGGCCATAATGTTATCTTTCGTGGTAATCGTGCCATCAAAATCACAAAATATAACGGGTTGTGTCATCGTACTTTGTCACCCCACAATTCCAGTGCTTGTTGCAGTTCTGCATTTGTTTGTGCAGCCTCTGATAAGGTCTTTCTTGAAAGCGTTGCATCAACCGCTTGCCTGAATGCTTTTCCCCCCGCCACAGAACCTGCTGGATGTCCGTGCACCCCGCCACCTGCATTGATGACGGAATCAATACCAAAGTCTTCAATCAGTTGCGGCACCATGCCCGGATGAATTCCGGCTGAAGGCACTGGCAAAGAGGTCTTTATCAAACCAGGAACCTGGAGTGCTTCTGCAATTTGTAATGTTTCTGATTTTTCCAAGGCCACACTGCCATACGGTGAAGGAAATAACGAGAAATCCGCCCCGGCAAGTCGCAATATTTTACCCAGTGCGAGGTGGTTTGAGAGACCATACTTTCGGGATGGAGTGAATGCTCCCGAAACGGCTGGGTGTGCCATTATCGGAATCGCAATTTCTGGATCTTCAGCTAAACTTTGCAGTGTATCCAATCCGTATGCATAAACATTAAACAGCAACATATCTGCCCCTAGCTCTGTCGCATGTCTTGCTTTGTCTCTTAAGTCGAATGTACGTCCTGTCAAATTCACTGCGTAACGTGTGCGGTGACCTGTCTCCGAGAGAACATGCTCGAGTACTTCACGTCCTTTTACAATCCGTTGTTCAAAAGGCGTCGACTCGTTTTCGAATAAAATTTCATCATCTTTCACAAAATCCACACCACCGCGTGCTTGGTGTTCCAGTTGTGTCAGTAAAAAGTCCAAATCTTTCCCGAGTATGCCTTTAAAGATACTCATGACAAATGGTCGTTCTTGCACGCCTGTCAGTTGTCGTATGCCTTCTGTGCCGAATTTCGGCCCTGGAAAGTGTCCCGTTAATTCCGGACTGAACTCCAAATCAATTAATTTGATTTCCCCGTCCAGTGATAACTTGCCAAAAGTCGTCGTTAAAATGGCTGGCAAATCAGGACTGAAATTCGCCGTGGGGTATGCAATGCGAATAATTCCTTTCGTTCTGCTTTCTAATTGACTATTTTCTTTTTCGACAGATACAACGCGTCCCTTATGTTTCTTCAGTTGCTGTTGTTCCAGTTGTGGTAAGTCGGTCCATGATCCGACCGTCAAGCCAAGTGCGATGCCTTCTGCTTTTTTTTCTAAATTTTCTTCTATGCTATGGACTAAATAAGTCGCGACTACTTCACTCAATGTCTTCACCTCTTTAGGGAAAATAAAAAACCTCTTCACAAAAAAGAAGAGGTTAGTAGTTGAACTAACATCCTCTTATCTGTCAGCTACTGCTGCAAGAATTAGCACCGTGCCTACTCGCGTAAGTCGGTTGCCGGGTTTCATAGGGCTAGTCCCTCCACCTGCTCTTGATAAGAAAAATGTAGATATGATATTTTTTTAAAATCTAAATTGGATTATGACAGGGTGCAAAATACTTGTCAACATAATTTTCTAATAAATTAAAATATACTGCTTTTTATATGTGTGATAAAGCTATGCTATGTTTGCCGGGAAATAGATATGACAGTCCTAAGAAATAAATTTCAAACCGACAGCCGCTCCTAACACCATGGCAATAAACAGCATGCGCAACCATGTTTTAGGCTCCCCGTATAAAATCATGCCTAAAATCGCTCCACCTGAAGCACCAATACCAGTCCACACTGCGTATGCCGTACCCATCGGAAGGGTTTCCATGGCGAGTGCAAGGAACAGGAAGCTTGCCAAAAAGCTTGCGAACAATCCGCTAATGGACTTCCAATTGCGACTTTTATGCACTTGACTGATCATCGCCACACCTGTCATTTCAAACAATCCAGCAATGACTAAGAATATCCACGCCATTAGGATTCCACCTCTTCCTGTTCTTTTGTCACCAGCTTAAGCCCGACAACCCCAATTAACAGAAGTGCAATCAAGGCAATTTTTGCGATACTAAATGATTCCCCGAAAAAGAGGATATCCGCAATCACTGTACCAGCTGTACCAAGTCCGACAAACACTGCATACACGGTTCCAACAGGAAGTGTTTTCCCTGCCATAATCATTAAATAGAAACTCACCGAAATCGCAATTGCCGTGCCCAACCATGTCCAGATATCATCCGCATGCTTGAGACCAATTACCCAAAACACTTCAAAAAATGCTGCTATGAAGACTTTCATCCATTCTTTATTCATGAAAACATACTCCTTTTCCAAATCAAAATAAGCCCGAGAGATAAACGTATCATACGTCATCTCCCAGGCTTTTATCCTTCCGTGTATCTTTGCGTGTGTGCAAAGCGTTTTCTCTTGGACCAGACCAAACCGGTTGTTTGCGGAACCCTAGAAAACTTGGCCGCCATTGTGAAAATGGCGCTTTATGCATTTATTAATTCCATGGCTAGAATAAACTATATTTTACAGAGAGTCAAACGATGCGCTCGCTTTAAAGAAACAGTTGTAACAATTGGAAGTAAATGTAATACTTAATGGTAATATATTTGGTTGTTGCGGAAGGAGAATCACAATGAAAACCTTCAAAAATAAGATCATTATTTTGATCATGTCCATCGTCATTTTCGTCATTTTTTATCAGTTACTTGGTTTTTTTGCAGGTAATCTACTTCCTATCTCTCCGCTTGGTACGATGATTGGATTGATCATTCTTTTTCTTCTCATCCCGATTTCGTATTTGTTAGCGCATGAAAAAGTTATTAAAGATCCCCATATGATTGAGTTTTTAAACAAGAAAAAACTCTCCATTAGAAATGAGAGTATTAAAGTGAATCAATTTATTTATATATGACTGCGTTTAGTTAATTCCAAGGTGTCTGTGATGAATTTAATTGAGAAAATCTCTTTTCTTGTGCTCTTTGAGTGGACTTACTTATAAAGTCCATAAATCGCGTCAAAGATATTTTTTTCCAAGGTCTTCGTTGAATTTCCACGTTAATGACTCTCCTTTAAATCGCATTTTTTATTTTTCCTTTATCTAGCTTTTAGAGGTATTCGTTGTCGTTTATGAAATGGAAATGTGGCAATGGTTCCCGCGACTCCACTGATGGCTAAAAACGAAAGGATTGCGATAGGTAAAGCTTTCTTTTTCAAACGTGTTTGACTCATGTAGGACCTCCTTGGATTTGAGCTTGCACCTTTAGTGTAGTCGATGAATATGAAGAGGATGTGAATGACTTGTTAAGACATTATTTAGAAAATGAGCTTTTAATGCGAAGTTATAAGAAATCAACTGGTAACTTCTCCTTTTTCAAACGAATTTTGTTGGCTTCAATACAAGCACATCGAACTTTCGTGGTAAACTACTACTAGAATTTACCGTGTGAAACGAGGTTTTACTTATGATTCGAACATTTGGAGTTACCGTTGATAGCCAATTAGAAATGGACTTTCCTTTAGAAGATCTACATAAAAAGTCATTCGACTGGTACTGGATTGATTTTGACAAACCATCAGCCACTGAATGGGCTTTGCTTGATTCGTTCTTTCATTTCCATCCACTGGCGATTGAAGATTGTTTACACCGCTTGCAGCGCCCGAAAGTCGATTACCACGATGGATATCATTTCTTTGTCGTCCATACGCTGAATGAAGAGACGCTTGAAGCCGAGGAGTTGGATTTATTCGTCGGAAAGAATTTTGTTGTTACTTTCCATCATAATGCCGTTCAAGAATTGGACTTGGTTCGAGAAAAATTGCAACGCGATGCTTCCTTCTGGGAACGTGGAGCGATTTATGCGATGTATCAAATTCTCGACAAAGTGGTTGATTCCTACTTTCCACTTGTGTACAAGATTGAGGACCATTTGAACGAAATTGAAGATCAGATGACGTTTGATATGAAGCATTTTTCGATGGATACCGTCTTTGAAATGCGCAGTGACTTGTTATGGTTGCGCCGAACGATTTTGCCGATGCGTGATTTGATGTACCGTGTATTAAACTCGAGTCGTTTTAACCTTCAACAGCACGAACATTCCTACTTTGCGGATATTTCTGATCACCTCGTCAAACTGACAGAAATTGTGGAGTCAAACCGAGAACTTACAGCGGATATTCGAGATAGCTATATGGCAATGAACTCCAATCGAATGAACCGAATCATGATGATTTTAACGATTGTATCCTCCATTTTCATTCCACTAACATTTGTAGCAGGGGTATATGGCATGAACTTTGAAAACATGCCGGAACTCGAGACGAAATACGGCTACTTTTTCGCTTTAGGCGGAATGGCACTTATCGGATTGTTAATGTTCGCCTGGTTTAAATACAAAGGCTGGCTGAATTTATTCAAATCATAATGAAAACCATCTCCCGAAAAAAAGGAGATGGTTTTTTATTTGATCGGTTTCCAGTTCATAAGTTCAAACAGGATTTTCCCATTGTAGTATCGAAAATAGAAATAGGATGAAGAACTCAATTTCAGAAAATTTTTGGGGAGGATTATAAGATGAAGGAAAAGTTACTAAGAGTTGGAACTACATATTTACCTGTTACAGACGTAGAGCTATCTTCGGAATGGTATGTACACAAATTAGGTGCTGAATTAAGCTACAAAGACAACGATAAAGCTATTCTTAATTTAGCTAACCAAAGTATATTCCTTGTTAAGTCTAGAGATAATCAAAGCTCGAACTTCTATGACATTAATGGGAATGAACATTTCTCTATTACCTTTGAAGTGAATGGATTATCTGCTTTAGAAAGTATACACAAGGATTTCAATGAAAAAGAAATAAGAATTGGCGATATTGAAAACCGAGGGCACACAGGAAAAAACTTTGTTTTTTATGATTTAGATGGGAATAAATTTGACGTTTGGAGTGAATTAAGCAACATATATAAAGAGAAATTCTTAACTGCTAATAAGCTATAGAGTGATGGTGTTACAAGGCTAAACCCATTAACTTCACTTATTGTCCATAAAAAAAAGGAGCTTTACGCTCCTTAAATCGGCTGAATTATTCTTCGCCTTCTTCAGTGTTTTTGTTTTCAGAATCTACTTCGTCCTTCTGGTCACCATCATTGACACCATTATCCTGGTCAACTCCGTCACCACAACCTGCTAAACCACCCAAAACGATTCCACCTACTAGACTACTTGCTAATAATGTTTTTTTCCAATCTGCCATGTTAGTTTCCTCCTCATATTTTGTGTTAGTTGAATGTTTCTAATGTTCTAATTCAAATTTACCCCTATACAAAACATATAAACCTCATCCGTAAATGTTAATCAAAATAGTCATTTTTTCTTTCTTTATTAGTCGAACAATAAAACAGCTCAGCAGATTCCTGCTGAGCTGTTTCTTTTATTCCTTTCCATCCGTCAGAAAGGGTTCATACATGGTAATGGCATGGTTTTCAGTAATGAATTCGTCATCGATTCGTTCTCCGAAATGGTTGAATACTTCACGGTATATCGTGTTGTGACGTACGTACCCTCCCCATTGTTCTAATGTAAACCAATGCTCTTTTTCATAAACATTGTAGGTCGTCAAAGAAGGTTGTGTCGATCGCCATTCGCCTACCAAAGATTGATCGGTTACGTAAATGATTAGTTGGTAAGATTCATTCGTTTCATTTTTAATCTGCAGGTCCAAATAGTTATATGCACAAGTTGCCCCGCTTCCAAAGGGTTGGCTGCGCTTGGAATCCGGAAATACATCGTAACTGTGACGGTAGCGTTCAGTTACTTGAAGTGGAGTGTGCAACGTCATCCAGTAAATTAAATTGGATAATTGGCACAGTCCGCCGCCGGGACCAGATCGCACTTTTCCATAATGTAGAATCATGCCGTCAAGATAACCTTTCCGCCTCGTCGTTTTTCCAATTGTCTTCCAGTAGGAAAACGTTTCACCTGGCTGAACGACGATTCCACTTACCTTTTTGGCTGCAATCCTCAAATTCTTAACTTTATTATATTGCAGTTGCATGTCCACATCTTTTAACTGACGCAGCAACGGTGTCTTGTGTTTGAAAACTCGATATTCCAGTGATTCATTTCGCTTATTTTTTGCGTACTTTTTTTCATCCAGTACCCATTCAGCATATCGTTTCAGCCGATAAGCTTTAGTTCCCATCCATATACGGGAAGCACTTCTCTTTTTCGGTTTAAGAGATTGCAATTTAATGCTCCTTTCAATTTTAAAATCATTTTAATCGATATCAATGTATTCATCTATTACGTTATTCTCCACCAGGGAGTTAAATCCTTTTTTCTGGAAATATGAACTCGCCCCAACTGGATGCTTTGGGGTACTTCAAAGCCATGGAGAGAGATTAAAAATCACACTTTGAGGGAACCGTCATCTCAGCGCAAGTTAACTTGACTCTGAGACCTATCTGAGCGATAAATAGTCTAGTTTGAGCGATAAACTCGATTTTTGACCAATAAATGGTTCAGTTTGAGCGTTAAATTTTTCACAAACTTTCACATTACACAAAAAAGCTCACCCTCAGTCTGAGAGCGAGCTTTCCATTTATTATAATTCAATGGTTTCAGGTGGTTTTCCACTTTTGTTCATAAGACGAACGCTTTCTGGTTTTACAACCAATATCACTAAGTTCGGGTCTTCTGGACCTTCGAACCAATTTTTCATATGGTCGTTCCAAATTTTTTCTTTCAAACTTTCGTCTTTACTTTCACTTACTTTGCCTTCAATCTCTAGGAATGCATCCCCGAAGCCTTCTCCGTCATAGCCAATCAAAATATGTGTATATGGATTGGCTTCAATGTCTTCAACTTTATGCGTGTTTTTATTGGTTGGCGTAAATAAAGTGAATTCTTCATTGAAGAAAGTCATGTATCTTGAGTGTGGTTTATTATTTTTTATCGTTGCCATCGTGCCGGTTCGACTTTCTTTTAAAATATTCAATGCTTGTTGTTTACTCACTCTTAATCAGCTCCTTTCCTGAAAGTATTCCATTCAGTTCAACCAATTAAACATGACAACGTGCTGTTATTCCGCTAAATATTGGTAAAGCTTATCGTCATCAACATTCGCTTTTCCACGTCCATCTCGATTGTTTGAGACGAAGTACAACTCCTCACCATTTGAAAATACATCTCTTATTCGTCCATACCCCGTAATTTTATCCTCTAATTCACCAGATTCGGGATTAATGACGAGAATACCTTCTCCTCGCAAAGCTGCAACATACAATTTCCCTTTATGAAACGCCATGCCAGAAGGTGCCCATGTGACATTTGCGCCTGAATGAAGCCATGGAGTCACATATCCTTCTCGTTCTTCGCTACCTTCAATTAAGGGCCAACCGTAGTTACTGCCCGGTTCGATTTTGTTTATTTCATCATTGGCAGATTGTCCATGTTCAGAAGCAAATAAAACGCCATCATCCGACCAAGCGAGGCCTTGAGGATTGCGATGACCCAGACTAACGGTTTCCCATTGATTGTTTGCATTTAAACGGATAATTTTCCCGTTTTTAGAATCGGGATCTTGGGCAAGTTGTGGATTTGACGCATCCCCAATCGTTGCATACAACAACTGATCAGGACCGATTTCAAGTCGACCTCCATGATGGACATTGCCGGTTGAGATTTCGTCTAAGTGTATGGCGGTTTCTTTCCAAACTTCACCTTCTAATTTTAATGTGACAATACGATTGAATGGACCATTTCCCGCATCGTAATTGTAATAGGCAAATGCTGTTTTTGTTTCTTCGAACGTCGGTTTCAGGACAAATCCAAGCAAACCCGCTTCAGAAACTGTCGCTAAAGGCGTGGTAAAATCTACTTTTTGATGTTCGACAGTGCCATCCGCTTGAATATAGGCAATCGTGCCGACCCGTTCAGATATGTAAAAGTCCTTCCCAGACTGGTTGATGGACCAAGGGACTTGAAGATTTTTAGCTACTTCTTTAATTAACTCTGGTTCTTCAGAGTTGTTTTGTTCAAATATTCCACACCCACTTAACAGAAGAAGGCATGAGGTGAAGATTACCCATCGCTTCATGACCAATCACCTCTTTACTCTTTCTTACAATTATACTGAAAATTTAGCCTTTTTATCTAGAGATTCGTTGCGACAATTTGTATAATCAACGCTATCGTTACAATGCGTAATAAAGGTTTCACATATTCTTTTTTCAATTTACGAGCTAGATGCACCCCGATTTGCGCACCACTTACCGAGCCCAACAATAGTGCAATGGTTACCGCCCACATAATTTTCCCCGTCGCTATGTACATTAATGCCGCTCCGAAACAACTTGAAAAAATTGCAATGCGGGCTAGTCCAACAGCCCGAATATAAGAAATGCCTAGATGAGATAGCACGTACATCATCAATGTGCCAGATCCCGGTCCAAACACCCCATCGTACAGACCGATGCCAAATAGACCGACCCCACTTTTCTTACTAACGACAAGCAGACGATTTCCTTCAAAATCACTCGATCCCATAAATGAAGTAAGCAATGCGAAACTCAGGAGGACAACGGCGATTATTGTCAATGTGCTTTCTGTTAGAAAGGACGCGATTAATCCTCCTGATATTCCCCCACCAAGACAAAGCGGAACGATGATGAACGCTTCTTTGACGGTAACTTCTTTATACTTATAGATCACGATGAAACTAGATAAGGAGCTGACTGTATTCGAGACCTTATTTGCGCCAATGGCTGAGTGAACCGGTATTCCCATTAGCAACATGGCCGGTAAACTGATTAAGCCACCACCTCCAGCCAAAGTACCCAGCACATTCGCAATCAAACCTATTAAAAATAACCAAATGTAATCCATGAGCTACCTCTTTATCAAGTTAGTATGTTTATGCGAGTTGGAGAAGGGTATTTCATATAGTAATGAACTAGAAATTAAATGACAAATTAGGAGGAAAGCACATGACAAAAGACAATGGATTTTCTGACAAACTTAAAGGTGAAGTAAACAAAGCCAAAGGTGAATTGAAAGATCATATTGGTAACGCAACAGATAATACATCACTTCAAGCTGAAGGCAAGTTCGATAAAGCTAAAGGTGCCGTACAAGAAAAAATTGGTGAAACGAAAGATCGCCACACTGATTATAAATAATAACAAAAAAAGTTGCTCTCATTACTCGAGGGCAACTATTTTTATGTTAATAATGAATGAAATGGCTTCAAGAGCAATACTTGAAAACCTTCAAATGTATCAACTAAACGAGAGCACCCAAAAATCTAAAATTTCCTTTTAATCTAATGCTCTTTTTAATCGTAAAGAAGTGTGAGCACTTGTCAATTCGGAATCATTTGCAGGCTCTTCTTTAACGAAAATGAATCCTTTTGCTTTATAAAATGGGATTCCTTTGTCATTTTCTTTTTCCACCGAAACCCACTGTTCCGTGGCATTATACTCTACTTGTTGGAGTCGGGTATAAGCTTCCAGTAATTGAGTTCCAATTTTCTTGTTCCGCTTCTCTGGATGCAAATAAAGAACGTAAATTTCTGCTGTCTTGGAGTTGGTCATACCCCCACCGATTGCCCCGACAATTTCCCCTTCAACCTCTGCCACATAGTAACCATTCCATTTTTTCGACAAATCACTGATTTCCTTCAAGATTCGTTTAGGAGTATAGTACCTATCAATGATATGTTCAATCTCTTGCTTCGTATATATATCCCCATATGTAAACCATTGACCTTCCGTACAGACCTTGACAATTCCATCCTCATCCCCGGGCTTTGCTCGGCGTATGATTGTATCTGGTACATATAGATGCAGCGCATATTGCTGACCTTTTGAACCTATGTAGCGACGTCCCTCATCTTTGAAACCAGCCTTTAAATAAACATGTCTAGCAGCTTCGTTGCGTTCATTGACCCCAAGTACCACTTCGTCGAATTGCGGAAAATGCCGATGAATAAAAGTTGGAAGAGCATGTATCGTTTTCACTGCAATTCCTTGACCTTGGGATTCCGGATGAATGGAAAATCCCCTTAATAAAATAGAATTCGGGTTGTCAGTATAAAAGAAACGGTCATTTCCGGTATCCAGGACAAAGAACCCAACGATATGATTCCCTTCCAAGATGGTGACGGGAGTTCTGGAATAATTGTCGTTTTTCAGCAGCTCTAATGGGTGTGCCGTAAACTCAAGCTGGTCGGGAGGTAACGGGTAAAATTGGAATGCTTGTTGATGATCTGGATTGTAAGGTACAAGCGTAATGCTTTGTGGCATGATGAAAATCTCTCCTTCTTAAGTTGTCGATCGAGTTATTTTATTGAACTCGATTTTAACGTAACCACGACTATTTCAGGCAAGTTAAACAGGCGAATCGGAATGATGCTATTTCCAAGTCCTCGACTGACAATCAATTTAGATGACCCACCTTCATGAATGCCTGCTGTATATTTTGGAAAGTAACCTTGACCAGGCGCAACAAGGCCACCAACGAATGGGATACGGAACTGACCGCCATGTGCATGTCCGGAAAACGTTATATCCATTCCCGCATCTATATAGGATTGAAAATCTTCTGGGCGATGGGCAAGGAGAATTGAAAAAGCGTCATTCGGAACATTGGAAGAATCAATCATTTGTGAAGCTGTCGCACCATTTAATGGGTCTTCTATCCCTGTTAAGGATATCGACATTCCGTCACGTGTTATGTTCACGGTTTCATTGGATAACACGCGCACGCCACGAGTGGTGAGTTCCTCTTTTATATGTTCCACATCATTCGTTGCCACTTCATGATTTCCTGTCACGTAGTACACGTCCGTTAATTCCACAATTTCCTCGATGAGCGCAAGACTGTTGGGTAAATCATAGCGATTGCTATCAATCAAATCCCCGGTAATGACAATCATATTTGGCCTTGCCTGTTTAATTTTATTCACTAACCGCTGTTGATTTTCACCAAAAGTAGCATCCTGTAAATCTGAAATTTGCACAATCCGATATCCATCAAAAGATGAAGGAATCTCAGAAGATTCTACGGTATGATTCGTAACGCTGAGCCAGTTGTTATTCACATATAAGAAGCCAATCAGACAAGCGACGGCAATGATACCTTTCAATAGTTTTCGAAACATGTAAAACTCCTTTTAATAAGCAAGACCCACTCTAACGTTTATAAACTGAGGGTCCAGCAATTCTTTGTAAGCGAACTCAGCAGTGTCCCCTACAGATATTTCAACGCCATCTTCTGGTAAAAAGTTCCGTTCGATTCTCCACTGACCCGTCGCCTTTCCATCCGGTAAATAGGTTGGGCAGACAACTGTCCATTCCAGATTCGTTGTAACAAGCTGTTCATAAGCCTTTGCATGTTCTTCTGCCGCAAAGGTTAAACGACGTTTTGATTCAGTTGACTGAAAGCGGTACTCTTCAGGGTTGGTACGACTTTGCAAAATCCCTGCCGTGCCGATTGTGACGATACGTTTTATTTCTTCTTTTTGCATGGCTTCAATAATAAGCGGGATCGCATCTGTCAGTGTTGTGGTTTTATCAGTACCAATTGCACTGAATACGGCATCCGCACCTTTAATCGCTTCACTCACCGATTGTTGTTCTCGGATATCGCCTTCTAGAATCGTTAAATTTTCATGAGGCGTTAGTTTGGATGGTGTGCGTACAAGAGCTTTCACACGATGACCATCTTTTAAAGCGCGTTGTAAGATTTCATTTCCGACACGACCTGTCGCACCAAATATCGTAATGTTCATGGAGATTCCCCCAACTATCGTTTTCTTTAAGCATAAAGGAATGCGAATGGTCTGGCTAATGATTCAACCAAGGTAGTCTCTATCACTGTATACGGAAGCCCGGCGTTTTATAACGTGGTACAGACTCAGGCTTTTTCCGAAGGTCTAAATTTTCATAATCCAGGTCATAATCAAACGGCATGGCAGAATCACTCCTTTTCTACCTGATACCCGTTATTTAGGCGCTACAATCTCTAATTTTATCCGGTCCGGATCTTCAAAAAATACAGCGTACGTATGATTGCCTCCTGCAAAGGGATGACGATCTTTATATAGAATGTTTACGCCACGGTTTATCAATTCTTCCGTCAGAGCATCAACTTGCGTGCGGGACTCCCCATGAAATGCGAGGTGGTTTAAGCCTGTACAACCTCGGTGGAATGACGCATCCGCATGCTTCTCCTCTGTTTGTACAAAAACTAGATATGTATGATTGACCTTATAACTAAATCCTTTATCCCATTGTTGATAGAGTTCATAGCCTAGCATCGGCAATAGAAAGTCATAAAAGGCGCGGGATTGCTGTAAATTGGAGACATTCATTTCTACGTGATGTAACATGCTTATCCTCCTTTTTCGAGGGCGTATTTGTTCGATTAACAAAAGCTATAACGCCTCGTTCATTTCTTCTGACCATTGAATCCACCATTGATGAGGCAATTCTACTTTAGTGAGGTCCAAGTCCTGCAATATCTTAGACGAATAAGTATTAATTAAAAACAAATCCCATTGGGCTTCAATGTCTGTCGCAACCCACGTAGCGAGGGTTTCAAATTCATTCAACTCTTCTCGTTCGTCATCATCAAAAAACATCGTTAAGTTATCACACCACTTACTAAAATCAAATTGTGAAAAACTGTTTTCTTTATTACATACCTTATTTAGTAAGTCCTTTAAATTTTCAGGTGTATAAGCCAAAGTGATGCTCGTTTCATTCCAATTCCAATTCACTTCTTCACCCCTTGATTTTGATTTCATCCTTTATTATCAAACTTTCGAGTCTACTCTAAAGAATACCACAGCAGGATTTCCACTCGTTCTGTCGAATTGAAAAAGAAGGGATTGGAGGAATTACATATGAAAAATTTATCGATTGAGTCCATTGGTCAAATTGCCGTCAATGTAAAGGACGTGCCTCGAGCTGTCGCTTTTTACAGAGATGTAATCGGCTTGCCGTTACTGTTCGAAACAGATGGACTGGCGTTTTTCCAATGTGGAGAAACACGTTTGTTATTGAGTTTGCCGGAGAAAAAAGAGTTTGACCACCCCAGCTCCGTGCTGTACTTCAAAGTGAAAGAATTGAATTCAACAGTGAGCACCATGAAAGAAGCGGGAGCAGATTTTTTTGATGAACCCCATATGGTTGGAAAAATGGGCGATATTGAAATCTGGATGGCTTTCTTCAAAGATGGTGAAGGCAATACACATGCAGTTATGAGTGAAATTTAAGCAACGAACCCTTCCAAAGCTTCAGCATGGAAGGGTTTTTCTTTTCAAGAGGAGACGCAGCCTTCTCCCATTTAAGTTTTTGTCCATTCAATATGAGTTTTCGTCCAATCGGAGCATAAAACTCAATCACGCTTCAATTTTCATCAGATCCAACGGCGTGACAATACCGACCAGTCCATCTTTGTCAGTAATCAGCAATGCTTCGAGTCTTTTTCCTTTTGCCATTGCCTCTTTAAAAAGTTCTTCCGCTTCAAAAATCGACATTTCTCGTGGGACGAAAAGATGATTTTCTTTCTTTTTTTCATGTTGAAGAGTGGATTCGATAGTCATTTCCCAGGAAATATCCTCTTTTTCGACATGGTTTGCAAGCCAGAAGGTAATTCCCACCGCAGTTAATAGGCCTACAAAAACTTTACCTTCATATACGGGTATTTGGGTAAATTGTTTATCTCTTATCATGACTAAGGCATCAAGTAACGTGTCTTGCGCTTGGAGTGTGCTTACTTTTCGTGCAAACATTTCTCCTACGGTAACTGGTTTTGCCAGTGCTTCATCAATTGCTTCAAGAGCTTGTACAATTTCATCATGGGGTTCAGCAATGGCATACTCTGTTGAGGTTTGATGATGGACGATGGCATTTCGCAGTGTGGCATATTCTTTTAAATCCTCTTCAAATCGTCTGACAACGGCATTCTTCCGTTTCGAAAGCTCAACTAATTTATAAAATGACAGATGATCATTGGTGCCAATAATGTCTTTCATCGAATGTTCAATGCGATGAAAAGCCGTCAAAAAGCGATTGGAATTCCGAATTGATTGCTCGGCCTGTTGTGTTTTATCCATTTTGCATTCCTCCCGTTCGCAACTCTTTCTACATAGTTTGCTTATTTTCCTGTCGTTCTATTACAATTACTGTAAGAAGAGGTGTTGAAATTGGAAAACCTATTAAATTGTCCTTATTGCAATCCGCAAAAGGATTCTAAACAGCGTATTGTGTTTGAAAATGAATATTGCCAGTACTTACAACATCCCAATCACCAAACCATTTTAGAAGGCAGTGGACTAATCGTTCCAAAAATCCATCGACAAACGGTTTTTGATTTAACACAGGAAGAATGGAACGCTACATATGAATTGATGCAACAAGTGAAGTCCTATGCGGACGAGAACTACTCACCAGACGGATACACACTAGGCTGGAATGTTGGAGACGCTTCAAACCAATCGATTCCGCATGCGCATTTTCATATTTTGCCTCGTTTTGCAGACGAACCTTATGCTGGAAAAGGCATTCGTGCATGGTTCAAATCGGAAGAAAATCGCAGACCCGGAAAATAACATGTATATCGGAATTTTCTCGAATGGTCAGGATGGAAATTAATAAATGGTCAAAATCCCCTTCGAGTCAGAAACCACTTCACACTCGACAAAAACGTTACACGACTGACAAAATACAAAACCTATTTTATTAAAATACATATTTCACTCCTGTATGAGCAACCTAAGCTGAAAACAAAAATCAGGTGAAACAGGAGGTAAAAGTTTGTATATGAAATCTATATTATTAGTCGTTTTGGCTATGTTTATGCTTGCTGGTTGTGGAACGGATAAAGGTACTTCCATCGGTACTCAACAGGGACCAAGTGATCAAGATAAAGACTTCGTACCTGGAGAGAATAAAACAGATGGTGAAGAACCAACGATGGACAAATCAGATATACCAGATGCTGATGGTGCAGCTGACGATAACGACCAAAAATAAGCCTACAAAAAAATCCCTCTCCATATTAATTTGGAGAGGGATAACTTTTACACTTTTGTTTTTGATGCGTTGCGTTTTGACATCCATACACCAAACATCATCAACGCGATAATAGCCACAATCGTGATCACCATGCTCCACCAGAAATCGCCTGAGTCTGGTGAACCTGTCAACCACTCCGTTGCATAAATAGACAGCTTCCAAGGTGATATGGTCCAGTAAGCTCCAAGTAAAGAGTCTGCAATTTGAACAAGTAAGACCAGTAATAATGATACACCTGCAGCACCACCTGTAGGTAACCACGCACTCATAGCCAAAACGATTGTCACAACAAATAAAATCCATACACTATAAGTGCCTGCAAAAGCTAAGAAATCAACTGCTTCGATTTTGCCGAATAACAACCCTGTGTAATACCAGCTCGTCAACAATCCTAGCCATACGCTCACTAGCGCAATTAAGCCTACAACTTTCCATTTGCTCAAAAAGTAATTTATATAAGAAATCGGTCGTACGTAAATAAGCGTTCCTGTTCCATTTTTACGCTCGCGAGAAATGGTACCCATGAATGCCAATACTAATACGAGCATGCCGATGAATTGGTATTGCCCCATTGTCGCCATGATGACTTGAGCGGGCGTGAAATCCGGCATTGGGAAGACGGAGCCTTCAGGCATATTCCCTACTGCGTCGAGTATTTGCGGCAAATAATAACTTGTCAGCGGCTCGGACAATCCGAAGAAAATAAAGACTAGAGGTACCCATAAAAATTTATAGTTGCGTGTATTTTCACGCCACTCTTTTTGAAAAAGTACGATTAATTCCCTCATGCCTTCCCCGCCACCTTCATAAAGATTTCTTCTAAGTTCGCTGTTTGTCGCTCCGCTTTCTGGACATCCAGTCCACTTTCCGCCAACGACTTCAACACTTCCGCCATTGTCGGCAATCCTTGAGTAATGTGAATGGTACCGCAAGTGCCTTCCACTTGTACTTTCCATGGAGCACTTTCTGAATAAATGAGGGCATCTTCTGCTCGGCCAAATTCCAAGCGGTATCTTGGTTGATCATATTTTGCACGCACATCGCCAATCGAACCTTGTTCGACCAATTGTCCTTTTCGTAAAAACAACAATTGATCCGTCATTTCTTCCGCATCATTTAAAATGTGTGTCGAGTACAAAATGGTCATGTCTTGTTGCAAGCTTTTTAATAGATTCATAATCTCGCGTCTTCCAACGGGATCCAGCGCAGATACGGGTTCATCCAATAATAAGAGCTTTGGTTTATGAACAATGGCCTGTGCTAATCCAAGACGTTGTTTCATTCCGCCGGAGAAAGTGCCCGTTTTTTTCCGTAGTGCGTCTCCAAGTCCTACGAACTCCAGTGTTTTTTGTGCTTCAAGCTTGGCAGACCGTGAGTCCATCCCACTTAATTTCGCCGCCATTTCAGTAAATTCCAGTGCTGTCAGCCACGAAAAGAATTGTGGATATTGAGGCAGGAAACCAATATGTTTTCTTACGTCCGCATGTTTTTCCCCATTCAGTGAAATGGTACCGGATGTTGGTTGTAATAACCCACCAAGCATGGATAAAGTCGTCGTTTTACCGGCTCCATTTGGTCCGATTAATGCCGTAGATGTGCCTTCTCCCAGCGCAAAAGTCACATCATTTACAGCTCGCTCTGAGCCGTATATTTTCATTAAATGATTAGCTTCTAAGATTGTCGTCATGCTTGTTTTCTCCCTGCAATAAAGTATGTAATAGGTCCAAAAATACTAATGAAAATAATAACCAGTACCCAGACCCATTTAGGTCCGTTTGTTTGATGTATTTTTGCTAAATCGATAAGTGCAACTACCAGTAAAATAAATTGAATGATAAATATCGGTGTGATAATACCCCAAGGCACCCCTTGTAATTCCTCCATTTTCTCCCACTCCTCTTTATTGCAATGTTAAAACGAACACGATACTTCCTATTAGTAATAGTAAGGAAATCCAACTGGTTTTGTGACCGAAATTGATGGTCCAGCCAATCCCAAAACGTTTTTCCACCATTATGCTCGGATCGTTCTTATTCACATAAAACATTCCAAATTTCCAGTATCGATCGTCATCTTGATCGATTACCCCTTCTAGACTTTCATCCGGGTGTGATACGGTTATTCTGGTGCCACTTTGCCCTACTTTAATGGCGTAAAATAGAACGGAACCTAAAATAATGACCAAGAAAGAGATGGTGGAAGCAAGAGTTACTGAAGTTGACATGGTTTCAGGAAAAATAATGGTCAGTTGTAAGTACCCCATCAACAACGTCACCGTGATGGTCACGACAAACAATAACCAACTTGTATATTTACGGAACGCGAGTTGTTGTTCTCGGGAACGTTTTTTATTTCGTACCTGAATCTTTGCACCCGATTGCTTCATAGCCCCATTGAAAAACAGCAACATGCCTTGAAGCACGAGTGTCAGGAATGGCAACGAACTGACTGAAAGCCAACTTTTTTCCGTAAATGCATCCGCTTCCCCATTCGGACCCCAGTGCGTCGGAAGCTGGTCAGGTAACAAATCATATTGGGTTAATCCATAAACACTTAGACCGAATGTCAAAAGCATGGGCAAGATAAAATACATGTTGGGCAACAGCTTCAGTTGCTCACGAAACTGCAGGTCTACCACTTTCCGCTCAACTTGACCCGCTGTCCATTTTTCATCTTTCTTCCAGTTAGCTAATGCAATATGATTTTTTGCATATAGCCCCATCGGCAGAACCAATGCACCTATTTGTGCGGCTAATCCCCAAAATACAATTTGTTGCTCCTGTGGACGGACGATTAACACCCCGCCAATGAATAGGACCAGAACAACCACACCACATAGCAAAACCAATTGTGTGTAGCGATTTTTCATCTTCATAAGACGCGGGTCTTTTAAGTGCGTATCCGGGATATACACGCCAAACGCTTCACTTTCCTTCAGAAACTTCGGTAAAAAGGCTTGAATGGCAATGTTGAACATTAATAGGACGATAAAAATGATTGCTGACATTACTTAACCTCCTTCAAATCCAAAATAATTTCTTTCACCAGTAACTCAATGTCCTCTTGAGACAACTGAAGACAAAGTGCTTCTGCTATGATTGGGCGTAATTCTTTACTCAGTCGTTGGCGATCGGAAGCTGATGCTTTCCGTACACCTTTTTCATGAATGAATACACCTTTCTTCGGTACAATCTGAATAAATTCCTTCTCTTCCAAGTAGTGATAAGCTTTATTTACCGTATGCATGTTCATGCCGAGATCAGCTGCAAATGAGCGTACAGATGGCAAAGAATCTCCAGGTTTCAAAGACCCCTTTGCTACCCCTTCAATAATTTGCTGAGCCAATTGCAAGTAAATCGGTACGGTCGATTCCGGTTCAATCTCAATAAACATATGCGACCTCCCTTTGTTCTATTCTTAGTAGAACAGTCTTGTTATATACAATATAGAACAGAATTTGCTGATTGGCAAGTATTGATATTCACTTTATTTACAATCCTTTTTTCATGCGTTACAATGAAGCCGTTCTTGAATATATAAAACTGCATACGAATTTGCACTAGGGGTGCTATAGTTTGGCTGAGATGAGAGCATTTGCTCCGATCCCTTAACACTCGATCCAGGTAATACTGGCGTGAGGAAGTGCGGTGACCTTTGCCCAACTTTTTTTCTTTTTGCGCAAACCAGCTGCATTCCACGTCGAATGCAGCTTTTTTATGTTCAATAATAGGTGCCTGGCACTAAAAAAGGAGGAAAAAGAGATGTCGAATGAGTTTAGTTGTGGGATTAGTCCAATCGTTGGTTTACGGTTTTCGATTCACCCGATGGCGGACAATTTTATTAAAATTATTAAAGGGGCTTTGCGTGAAGCAGATACCTCAAATGTATGGATGCATACCGACGACGTCAGTACGGTGATGCGTGGGAAGCAAGTGCATGTATTCGATACAGCGAGAGCCATCGTATTGTATGCAGCAAAAACGGGTGCCCATGTCGCCTTTAACGGAACCTTTTCGATTGGCTGCCCAGGTGATTCTGCAGGCGATGTTTATCTGGAAAAAGATGATGTTCTGTTAAACCATCCTCAAATTAGCGAAATCAAACAATATGTATCATCACAATTTGCTCTGTATCCGATGAATAACCCCGATTATATGTCGGTTATTTATCAGGAAGTGGCACGCGCAAAAGAATATGGTGTGTTCAATGATTCCATGCATTATGCAAGTGGACTTCATGGGGATATTCACGATGTGTTTGCATTCCTTGAAGATTCTTTTACACACGCTCGATCGGAACAACATAAACATTTGGTCATGACTGTTAACATGAGCATCAACAGCCCTTCTCACAAAGGAGATGAGTAATATGTTGAAGTCCTGGAAACTGAAAGAAGTTGTGTTGCTATCCGTTTTTGCAGTTGTCTTTGCCGTCGTTTATTTGCTGTTTGTTCAAGTAGGAAACATTTGGGCTGGAGTGATTGGACCTATTGCATACGAGTGGATCTTTGGGATTTGGTTTATTGTGTCGATCATTTGTGCATACATCATCCGCAAACCGGGTGCCGCTCTTTTGTCTGAAACCATGGCAGCGACTATTGAAGTGATGATCGGTAATGCGGTGGGACCACGTTTGATTTTATCTGGACTAGTCCAGGGGCTTGGTGCAGAAGCTGCGTTTGCCGCGACAGGTTACAAACGCTATGACTGGTGGGTGCTTTGTTTAGCGGGGATTGGTTCTGCAGTCTTCAGTTTTGCCTATGGCTTCTTTGTATCTGGTTACGCAGCGCTTGACCCTTCACTGCTTCTCTTGATGTTCACACTTCGAGTGATGAGTGGTGCCATCATCGCTGGTTTAGGAGGAAAGTATGTATCCGATGGTTTACTGGCAACAGGGGCTCTCCGTGGATATTCGATTTCTCGCAATACATCAAAGAAACACAAGCTGAAGGGTGAGTCCATTGGGTAAAGCTTTCACGAATGAATCACCAAGTGGCATCTCACAAGTAGTTGACTTCAGAGGAGTCACGTTTCAATTTCCAGACGATGACTCGCCAGTTTTTACAAACATTTCATTTTCGATAGATGCTGGCGAACGTGTCGTCTTATATGGTCCGAGTGGCTGCGGGAAAAGTAGTTTACTGTATTTAATGAACCGTTTGTACCCTGCCAATTGTGACGGAGAGCTAAGTGGTTCGGTTATCCTCTTTAATAAAGACACCAGTAGTTATGTCGCTGGGGAAATTAATCGGAGAATCGCTACCGTCTTCCAAGATCCGGATACACAATTTTGTATGCCTACAGTTGAACAAGAAATGGCTTTTACGTTAGAAAATCTGCACGTCAATCGGGCAGAAATGGAACAGCGAATCACATCAACACTTACCCTAACCGGTCTTTCTGAAATCCGGCATGCAATGATTCAAACGCTTTCCGGAGGAATGAAACAACGACTTGCAACCGCTTGTGCATTGTTAATAGAACCGCAAGTGCTGTTGCTCGACGAGCCGCTTGCTCATTTAGACCCTCTGACCGCACAACAATATGTGGAGTGGTTGGATGCATTGCAATTATCCAATGGCTTCACGATCGTGGCTGTTGAACACCGTCTCGATTTGTGGGGTTCATTTTTCGACCGTGCCCTTCTCGTCACATCATCCGTGAATTTCCCTGTCGAAAAGCATCCGACGAGATTTCCAATTCGTTTTCCTTCACGTACTTCGACTATTCAAGAAGGTATAACGTTGGAAGCAAGAAATGTCAGTGTGAACATCAATGAAAAACATTTATTACATGACGTTTCCCTCCGTTTGCAAAGAGGTGAAATCGCCGTCCTTGCAGGTCCGAATGGCAGTGGAAAATCCACTTTCCTGAAAACCATATGTGGTATTTTGAAAAAATCGGCAGGGTACATCGAAAGTGGAAACACGTTTCCGGGGTACGTTCCACAATCGCCAGAGCATTTATTTGTTACTCAACAAGTAGGACAGGAGATTTCCTTTTCAAATTACTCTAGCACTGATGAAATTGAGGATATTATGCAACGGTTACGACTAGCTGAAATTCACGATGCCCACCCTTTTGCAATCAGTCATGGACAAAAACGACGTGTGGCAATTGGAGCTCTGCTAGCAGATAAGCGACCGGTTCTATTATTAGATGAACCTACATCTGGACAGGATTCAGATGCTCTTATCGAATTGTTTCACTTACTCGATGCTCGTGCCAAAGAAGGGTTCAGCGTATTGATTGTGACGCATGATATGGCGTTTGCTGAAGCCATCGCAGACACCGTTTTCTTATTAAATAACGGTGAATTAACGGGGCGTTATGAAATTGACCAATTGTGGCAGCAATCCGAATTATTAAAACGTCACCAATTACTTTCACCGATTGGAGTGGGTTCATATGTCTAGTCGTACTTGGTTACATGAAATGAATCCTGCTTTGAAGTTTATGTTAGTTATTATCTCTATGTTGACTTTGGCGTGGTTTTTCAATCCATGGACGCCTTTTCTATTATTTATCGGTGTTATTTTTGTTCAAATATCGTTCAGTCGAGTAAATTGGAAAGTTTGGATTTTATTCATGATTCCAATAGGCTTTACTGCCCTCGGATATTTATGGACGACAGTGCTCTTTGCGGCTGATACAAGTGGTGACGTCATTTGGGCATGGCATGGATTTGAAGTGACGGATAAACAGTGGCATACAGCGTTATCATTGGCGTTTCGTGTTTTCGCTTTATCCTCACTGTCTTTGTTGTTTGCATTAACAACAGATCCAGTTAAATTTGTGATGAGTTTAATGCAACAATTAAGGCTGTCTCCAAAACTTGCATACGGTGTGATGGTTGGATATCAGTTTTTGCCTGTCGTGAAGGATGAGTTCATTCAGATTCGACATGCACATCGATTGCGAGGAATTGGTCAGGAAAAACATGCTTGGCAACGCCTCTTAAGCATGAAAAGGCTATTGATTCCACTGCTTGCGAGCGCTGTTCGTCGAGCGGAACGGACGGCATTCGCCATGGAAGCAAGAGGCTTTACAGGTGAGCGGCGTTCCGTTTATTACGAACCACTCACCATCGCTGGCCGTGATTGGTTACTTGCCATCATTATAATCAGTATATTGATAGGCAGTAGTGTCACTGGCTTCCTTTTGAGCTGAACCAAAAAATCGCCCTTTGACAAACGTTGTCATGGGCGATTTTCTATTATATTTGCAATTCACTGAGTCGCGGCATTGCAGTCAAAGCACCAGCTTTTGTAGCAGCTAGGGCTCCAAGATGATTGGCAAAAGCAGTACATTCAATAAGGGATTCCATCGTTGTCGGCAAACCATTGAGATGGACATAGCGTAATACGCCTGCCATAAAGGCATCTCCAGCTCCGGTCGTATCTACAGGTACCACCGGTTCTACCGGAACATGCTGGAGTTCTCCATTCAAAACGGCATAAGTCCCTTCCGCACCGGCTGTTATTAAAATGATAGGGATATTCAGCTTGGCAATTGCTGAAAGTCCTTCTTCCATGGTAGTCGTTTCAGTTAAGAACGTTAACTCTTCTTCCGTGAACTTCAACAAATCTGCGTCTTTGAAAAATGAAGAGATTGTTTCGCGGCACTCGGTTTCACTATTCCAGCGTAGCGGGCGGATATTGGCATCAAAAGACAATAAAGCTCCGTGCTTTTTCGCGTATTCTACTGCTTTGCGGGATGTCTCCAATGCCTTCGGTTGAAACAATGTACCAGAACATAAATTTAAAACAGATGCTTTTTCAAATGCCTCTTCTTTCAAATCCTCAGCTCCGACTTGAATATGTGGTGCATCGTCAATATATTGATGAAAAATGCGATCATGGTCTTCCGTTAAATGCACATACACTCCACTCACCCGTTTTTCAGGTTCTACTTTGGCAAAGTCCATGATGACTTCTTCAACTTCAAGTTCACCTCGTACAAACTCAGACGTTGCATCATCACCTGTAATGGTAATAAACGCTGAAGGTACGCCAAGCCTAGCAACACCTACTGCTACATTAACGGTAGCCCCTCCCAAAAACATTGAAAATGATGTATTCGTTGAATCGGTTGCAATATAGTCTACAAAAGCATCCCCGTAAGTGAGGACGTGCGATTTATGTGATTGAGTCATCATCCATCCTCCTTCTATTTAGTAGCATTAGATTACCATGAACGGCGTTGTAGAGGGAACATGTACATTTTGGTATAGTTGAAGGAAGGAGTTGAGTTTCATGACCATACATATTCGAAAAGCAAGACCTGAAGATGCTGAAATAGCCGTTCCACTCATCATCGATGCGATTGGCGACATTGCCGAGCAAATGACTGGCGAAAAGGATGCCGAAGCAGTGACAGAACAGTTAATCCACTTATTTCAACAAGAAGACAATCGACATTCCTATTTAAATACGGTAATTGCCGAACAACAAGATGGGATTACTGGAGTGATGGTTCTATATTCAGGAACCGACGCCATTGAAATGGATGCGAATTTAGTAACATGGTTACGCACGAAAACAGGAGAACCAATCGTTATTCCACCAGAGGCACGTAAAGACGAATTTTATATTGATACCGTTTGTGTAAACCCCGATTTCCGTGGGCAGGGCATCGGCAGTATCTTATTGAAGCACGCAGAAGAAGTCGCACGAAAAGAAGGTTTCTCTAAAGCCGCACTTAATGTGGAGTTGGAAAAGGAAGCAGCCATTCGGCTATATGAAAGAATCGGTTATCATATTGCTGAACCGTGGGAAATCTATGGCGGTGCCTTTCATCACATGGTGAAACCTCTTTAGGACAAACCATTCTCTAAAAAAACGCCTAGCCTTTTGTAAGGCTGGGCGTTTTTTTGTTACTGGGCTTTTGAATGAGTGCAATGATTTCATAATAATAAGAAGAAACTCTATTTTTATAGAATATTTTCCTTCCACTTTATCCGATACTTAAACAAAAGCAGTGTAACATACTAAATTCCTAGTTCTGTCACAGCTGTATAAGCTTTTTTTTGCTACAATGACATCAACGAAACGAAATGAGGCGTATGACAAATGAAACGATTTTTAGCAATTGGATCAATACTCACTGTTCTTACTCTTAGTGCTTGTGGAACAAATGACGAACATGAAGGACATAACGCAGCAAAAACAGATGAAGTTCCAGAAATAGTTGAAGTCGATTTAATCGTACCTGAAACAGTTACTGCCGGTGAAAAGGTAGTAATCGCTGCTGCAGTCACACAAGACGGAGAAATTGTGGAAGATGCGAATGAAGTAAAGATCGAGGTCTTGAATTTAACTTCTGGCGAAAAAGAAATGATTGTTGCAACATTAAATGAAGACAAACAGTATGCAATCGACTATACATTTAAGACAAATGGGACGTATGATATTACATCGCATGTAACAGCTCGTGACATGCACATTATGCCTACCAAACAAACAACGGTGACAGGTGGCGAAGAAACGTCAAGCAAAGCGACAGACACTTCGACTGAAGGAAAAGCTCATGGCGACGATAGCCATCATGGCCACGGTGCAACGATTGATTTTGCAGACGGTTCTGCGACTGTTGGTGAAGCGGTAATGTTAATTGCCAATGTTTCTCTATCAGATGCGCCTCTTGAAGGAGCACGCGTACGATATGAAATTTCACGCAGTGATGACGACCACCACACTTGGCTTGAAGCCCCTGAAAAAGGCGCAGGCGTGTACCAGACAGAATTCACCTTTACAGAGTCTGGAACTTACGAAATTCAAGTTCATGTAACTAAAGGCGACGATGTGCACGACCATGTGGTAAAAACGTATACAGTGAAATAAGATAGACGCAATCCTGTAAGTGGGATTGCGTTTTTTTTTATAAAGAGGCTATCTTAAAGAAGTTTATCTGTCTATCATGGCTCTATTTTCTTTTTGAACAATAACTGAGCCAACAAAAAAGAGGAGCGCCAATCTGGCCTCCTCTTTCCTTCTTTCTCTAAGGACTGCATGGAACGCCCTTTTGTGATAGAAGAGCTTGATGTTTTCAGTCTACTATTTCTTAGCTGGTTTAATGGCGAATGTAACCGCTACAAACAACGCAAAGCTTAAGAGTAATGTACTTCCACCCACAATGTAGAAAATCAATGAGAATGTTTCAGGTATTCCAAGAGGTTGCATAAATTGAAGCCACATTCCTACTGTTAATCCGATTGCTCCTAAAATGGCTGACCATGCATGAACGACGACCAATTTCGGATATTTCACTTCAAACAACTTGTAGAATACACCCCAACTAAATACAGATAACCAACCCACCAGCAAAATATGTGCATGAATCGGCTTGAATGCGTACGACCCGGCTCCCGCCATATGCGAGCCGATATAGGCGCCAATAATCCCAAAAATTGCGGCAATCCGGATTAAACGAATACTCCATTTTTCTTGCATATTATTTCTACCTTTCTTCTTTTAAGATGAGTTCATCTTACCACACGAAGATGAACATAACGTGAACTTGGTATTACAGTTTTGGAAGAATGATTTGAATGGTGGTTCCTTTATCAATCTCACTATTGATTGACACTGTTCCTTTGTGACGTTTCACGACCTCACTGACAATTGCCAGTCCAAGCCCTGTTCCTTCCTTAGCTCGAGTCCGGGAGAGATCGGCTCGGTAAAACCGGTCAAAAGCTTTTTCTGCTTGTTCATCGGTCAATCCAATCCCTGAATCTTCTATTGTAATAGCAACTTCCTTCTCCAACTCAAATCCTTTAATGTGAATGAATCCATTTAAACGGTTGTATTTTACTGCATTGGTGATGATGTTTTCCCATACTTGCATCAATAATTCCGGATTTCCGTGTGTAAGCAGGGGTGGCATATCTATCTGAACATCCAGCTCCAACTCTTCAAAACGCCATTCATTTTGACGAATGGACCTTTCAATTTGCTCTTTAATAGAAACCCTCTTATAAGTGGGTTGATACGATTGATGATCTAGTGAAGTCAAATACAACAGCTGCTTTGTTAATGCTGACAATCTCCTACTCTCTAACTCCACGATTTCAGCATATTGAAGTCGTTCATCTTTCGGACAAGATGGATTTGCAAGTAACTGCGCATATCCTTGGATGTTCTGTAAGGGTGACTGGAAATCATGTGAGACATGACTTATAAAATCTTTTCGTACTTGATCATTCTCTTTCAAACGAGTGGCCATGATTTGAAAACTTGCAGCCAGCTGTCCGATTTCATCCCTACTTGAAACAGCAATGGGCTCATCAAAGCGTTCATTCGCTATTTTATTCGTTGCTTCCGTTAATAAGGTGATGGGTTGAATCATCTTTCTCGCGACAATTATCATCGCAAGTAAACTAAACACGGTCATGGATGTAGCCAGTCCACCCAGCAGAAGGTGTACTTCCGTAAATAACATTTTGATATTTGGGCGAATAAACAGCGCATGATTCTCGCCGTCATAAACAAATGGAACGCCGACTGTATTGGTCAATTGATTTGAAAAGAAGCCGGTAACAAACGTTTCTTTCGGAAAATCTCTCATGCCGTGATAAATTTCTCCTTCAAGTACCCCTTCTTTTACTTTTGCAGGCAAAGTTGATTTACGAAATGGACCACCATGAAAATCTGATTCACCCGCTTCATTTACAACGTACAATTGGTATCCGACATCACCAAATACCTCGATTGATTCAGTTAAAGGGACGCTTGGATTGCGTTCAATGAAAGCTGCCATGTCTTGTGCAATCCCAACATTTTTGGCGTCATTTTGTTCTTTTAATTGTTGATGGTAATACGTATTGACCAATAAAAACCCAAGGGTGGCACTTCCAACCATGATGGCGACTGTCACAAGGATAAACTTGCTATACAAAGATCTCATGTTTGAGCCTCCAACTTATAGCCAACTCCACGTACTGTACCAATCTTCACATCTGAGACAAATCCCTCCAAGCGTTGCCTTAATCGTTTTATATGTACACTCAATGTCTGTTCATCACCTTCATAATCGTATCCCCAAACTTGCTCCATCAGTACACTTCGTGTAAATACAGTGCCTGGATTGGATGCGAGCAAAGCAAGCAATTCAAATTCTTTTAAGGGCAGCCACTTTGTTTCAACTCCATTTGAAATATCGAGTCGCTTTCGATTAATCACAAGTGACCCAACCTGCATGCGTATTTCATTTGGTTTGGCGCTCCTTCTTAACACAGCCCCTATGCGGAAAAGGAGTTCCTGCGGTTCAAACGGTTTAACGACGTAGTCATCAGAACCTGCAAGAAATCCTTTTTCTTTATCTTCAAGCAAATTTTTGGCTGTTACCAATATAACGGGAATATCAAATTCATCCCGAATCTTTTTTGTTAACGCGAAACCATCCATGCCGGGCATCATCACGTCAACGACAACCACATGTGGCCACACACGTGGAATTAACGTAAGTGCACTCTCTGCATCCAGTGCTTTTTCCACTTTATATCTCGCTTTGCTTAAATGGATACTCATAAGCGCTAAAATATTTGGATCATCATCTACCAATAATATGGTTCGCATTTACTCAACCCCTTCATCGCTTCCCAATCGAAGCTTTCGTACTTCTGCAATCAGCAGCCCTGACAATAAAATCACGACGGTGGTCAAGTAGAACCAAAGCACCAGCACGATAATCCCTGACAGTTGACCATACAGTCGCTTGTAATTGACATTCGCCACGTAGTCGGCAAAAAGAATCGAAACGACTTGCCAACCAACTGCCGACAATAAAGCACCAGGCCATACATCACGGAAAGTGAGTCTTTTGTTTGGTACGATTTTATAGAAAAGCAGGAAAAACAGGAACAAAAATACAGACCCAAGCCCCCACTTAACTGCGGGCCAAATATAAATCCACCCTTGCCAGTGATCGATTGTACCCGCTTTTGATACCACCCAGTGCAATCCACTTTCAATGAATGGTAAAAACAATGACAACGGTATAAGTGTCATAAACAAAAGGGTTATGCCAAGATCTCGAAGCAGTCCTTTCCAATAAGGAAGTGTACTTTTAATTCCATTCGCTTCATTCAATGCACGGGCAAGCGCCTGCACAGCCATAGATGAAACCCAGAACGCAGCCAGCAAACTGAGGGACAGTACGCGTCCTTTGTCTGCAGCCAGGATATTTGTCACATTGTCTTCTATTAAATTGAACGATTCACCAGGAGCAAACGGTCTCAAGAAATTTAAAATCTGTTGCTCATCTACCGGAAAGAAGCTAATTAATGACAGGATAAATAGTAAGAAAGGAAATACCGATAAAAGCAGATAATAAGCGGTTTGAGCAGCTTCATCGAAAAATCGCTCCGAAAAAAACCGCATAAATATACGTGTAACGAGCTTCATCTATGGTTCCTCCAAGCTTGTTCTACTGTCATTGTGACCGAAACATATGGATTTAAGCAAGAAAAAACCCCATACAAAGTGTAAGGGGATAAAATGTACGTTTTGACGGACCATTTTATATAAATGACCATGACCTTTTAAGTATAATCTTCTACACAACAAAAAAGACCAACAGCTTAATGTCGGTCTTTCAAATTGATAATCATCGATGATCGCAAAATTCACGGGTTCGTCTTTACTTCAATCATAATCGGACTTTTCACGAGTTGGAATGACTCTAAGTCACGCATGACTTGTGACACTTCAGTAGCGGTTATCTTTTCACTCCGCATGTTATGTATCGACTCTTCTTCACGTGTGGAGTGCACAGCAATTTCGTCAATCCATGTATCAGAAATATTTAATTCTCGAAGTGAAGAAGGCAAACCCAGTTTATGATAGAACGGCAGTAATCGCTCCACTTCGCTTTCTTTTTGTTCAAGGAGCAGTTGAACCAAAATGCCGTAAGCTACTTTATTTCCATGAAGCGCCTCGTGTGACTCCGGTGCAATGGTCATTCCGTTATGAATGGAGTGGGCACCTGCAATGCGACCAAATTTGTCACCAAATCCACCAACCATGCCGCCTAGCATAATAATGGATTCAACTACTTTTTTAAATGACTCTGACACTTGGGCTTCTTTCGCGTCAGCAATGGCTTCTTCTGCATGAGCAAACATTTCTTCAGCACACAGCCGAGCGGTATGATGAGCAACTTTCAGCGCAACCGGGGGATGGGTTAATCGCCGAATTTGGACGTCTGCCTCATACCACTTGGCTAGCGTGTCGCCGATGCCTGCAATTAAAAGTGGAGCTGGGGCTTCCACTAAAATGCGCGGCTCGACGAGAAGAATGTCAACACTCATGGGGTACACATCGTAATGTGTCATAACCCCTTCATCCGAATAAATAACGCTTAGTGGTGTCCACGGTGCGCAGTTTGAAGCAAGCGTTGGAATTAACACTGACTTCGTTCTACTTGCGCTAGCAGCCGCTTTCACCACGTCCAATACTTTTCCGCCGCCTACTCCAATAATGGCATCCACACCATCAGTTTGTGCCAACGTAGAGACTCTATTAATTTCAGTGAGTGAACACTCGCCTTTATAGAAGGTATGTGATACCTGAATGCTTTTTAGATTTGGAAAGTAATAGCGCGCTGCATTCCATGATTTCACGCCTGATACAATAAGTACTCGTTGAATGCTTCTTAGCTGTAACTTCTCTTCTAATTCATTCAGTACACCACTTTTATAAACATATTCAGCTGGTGCGCCCCGAACTATGATGTCTTCCACAAAAACCCTTCTCTCTTAACGGTTTTTCATCCACTCTGGTTTGCCGAAGCCTTCGAATTCCGCATCGATGATTTCCTCGAATTCTGGTGCTTCCACGACTTCAATTAAATCTTTCGCTAATTGTGAGTCTTTGTTTGGTGTCGTTACAGTAACTAAGTTGCGGTATCGGTCCGGCATGTTCTCAAGCAAAATCGCGTCCAGCAGGTTCATTTCCGCTGCCAAAGCAAAGTTACCAGGTACAGCTGCTAAGTCCGCACTGTCCACTGCACGTGGAAGTTGGCCAGCTTCAATTGGTTGGAACACCAAGTTCTTCGAATTTGATTTAATGTCCTTCTCAGATGCCTTCAATGGTTCTGCATTAGGGTCTAATTCAATTAATCCATGGTCTTGCAAGATTAATAATGTACGAGCTGCATTCACCGGGTCATTTGGAATGGCAATGGTTGCTCCATCCTTGATCTCTTCAACAGATTTGAACTTGTTGGAGTAAATACCCATTGGTGCTGTCGGCACTGCAATCAAGCCTGTCAATTCCATATCATTTTCTTTTGAGAAGTTTTCCAAGTAAATCGAGTGTTGGAAAAGATTTGCGTCAATATCTCCATTGTCCAACGCAATATTCGGTTGAATATAGTCACTGAATTCAACGATTTTCACTTTGTATCCTTTATCCTCAAGAGCAGGTTTGATTGCCTTATTGAGCATGTCGCTATATGGACCTGCTGATCCGCCTAATGTCACTGATTTGTCATTGTCCGCATTACCTTTTGACTCTTTGTCGCTTCCTCCACATGCAGCAAGTGCTGCTGTCATTAAGACTAGAATGAACATTAATAACACTTTTTTCATCTCTGTTTCTCTCCCTTTTTATCGTTTATCTATTGCTTTTGACGTCCAGTCACCCAGCTGCTGAATGACTTGAACAAGAACAATTAAAATGACAACTGTCACCATCATGATTGTTTCATCGTAACGGTAATATCCGAAGCGAATGGCTAAGTCTCCAATACCGCCGCCTCCAACCACACCCGCCATGGCGGAGTATGCTACTAAACTAATGATTGTCATCGTAATGCCCTGCACGATGCTGGTTTTTGCTTCAGGCAATAATACATCCCTGATGATCATCCAAGGTGTCGCGCCAACTGCAATGGCTGCTTCGATCACCCCTTTATCAATTTCACGAAGAGACGTTTCCACAATTCTAGCGAAGAAAGGAATTGCAGCAACTGACAATGATACACTTGCAGCTGCTGGGCCAATCGTTGAGTCTACCAGTAATTTGGTTAAAGGGATAAGAGCTACCAACAAAATGATAAATGGAATGGAACGCACCATATTGACGATAAAACCGAGTGTTCCTTTAACAAATCGATTTTCTAAAAATAAACCTCGGTCTGTAACAAAAAGCACAATCCCCAACGGTAAGCCAATAATGATTGCGACTGTTAATGAAACCCCAATCATATACATCGATTGCCCGAATGCGTTCAGGATGTCTGGCCACATTTCAATTACATGCGTTATATCAATTCCCATTACGTACCACCTCCACTTGCGCCCCTCGTCCTTCCATATACGTGATAGCTCTTGTTATATTTTCTGGTTGTCCTTGAATTTCCATCAAAAACAAGCCGAGTGGTATTTCCTGAATGTATTCAATCGCGCCATGCAAGAAATTACCTCGTACATCAAAATTCTGAATCATATCCGAGATGACACCTTCTCCCGCCACATTGCCTTTAAATAGCACTTTCACAATACGTCCAGTGACTTGATCCAAAATGGATTGAGGTACTTCGAATGATACGACGCTACTGATGAACTCTTTCGTCAATTCTGCTTTCGGATTGGAGAAAATATCGTAAACCGTTCCCTCTTCAACCACCCGTCCATCTTGCATGACGGCCATGCGATCACATATTTCTTTTACCACATTCATTTCGTGTGTGATCAACACAATGGTGATGTTCAATTCGCGATTGATTTTTTTGAGCAAGCGCAGAATAGATAAGGTCGTATTCGGATCAAGCGCTGAAGTTGCTTCGTCACACAGCAGGACGGAAGGATTGTTTGCCAGTGCACGAGCAATTCCGACACGCTGCTTCTGTCCACCGCTTAATTGGGCCGGATAAACATCTTTCTTATCTGTCAAACCAACCATTTCTAGCAACTCCAAAACGCGGGTCTCCATTTTTTCACTTTGTGTATTAGCTGCCTTTAATGCGAAGGAAATATTCTGAGCAACTGTTTTTTGACTGATCAAGTAAAAGTGTTGAAAGATCATGCCGATTTTCAAGCGGGCTTTACGTAATTTTTCTCCTTTTAATTTTGTGAGGTCCAGTCCATTCACTTCAATTTGTCCGCTTGTTGGTCGTTCCAGCAGATTGATGCACCGTAATAATGAGCTTTTGCCTGCACCTGAGTATCCGACAATACCGAACACTTCCCCTTCATTGACGGTGAGATTTACGCGATCAACACCTATAACCGTTCCTTTTTTCGTTATGTACTCTTTAGATAAATCATTAATTTTTATCATCACAAGCTCCTTTTTGCCAAATAAAAAATGCCCCTTTCATCATGAAAGAGGCACCGAAAAATGGATTTTGGGTTATCTTTCAGAATGAAATCATTCTGTAGGAATTGGCACCTTCCCAGCTCGTGCTGGGGGTTGCCGGACGTCATAGGGCCTATCCCTCGGTCTCTCTTGATAAATTTCCATATGTAGTTGTTTGGTTGTTTTGTTGCTGAAGTAAATCTTACGATGTTTTTATACACGTGTCAAACACTTTTTGAAAATTATTTTCATTTTTCAAACAAAGGTTTATATAGCAAAGGTCTGCGATCCTCGTATACCGGTATGCGAGTACGTACCTCTTCAACTTCTGAAAAATCAACATCAATGATTGCGTAATCTTCATCATCAGCTCCAGTCCATAACACTTTCCCCCAAGGTGCAATGATCATGGATTGGCCATTGAACTGATTGTTCGGATCGTTCCCAGTTCGATTGACCGCGATGACAAAACATTGATTTTCGATTGCACGGGCTTGAAGCAAGATTCTCCAATGATCGATACGAGTTTCAGGCCATTGTGCTGGTAAGAAGAGCACTTTCGCTCCGGCTAATGCATGTGCCCTTAACCACTCAGGAAACCTTAGGTCATAACATATGACCCCTCCTGCTTGAATAGAACCTAATGAAAATACATTTGATTGATTTCCTGCTTTTAAGTATAGATGTTCATCCATGAGACGGAACAAATGCGCTTTATCATATTCGGAGACCAACTGCCCCTCATTCGAATAAATGTACATCGTGTTGTAGAAGCTGTCTCCTTTTTTCGTAGAAACCGACCCTCCTACGATATGGACATGATATGTACGGGCCAGCTCGGAAAGAAATTCTTTTGTTCGTTGCCCTTCGACGTCTGCAAGATGTTCTAACTCCGTTAATGCATAGGCAGTATTCCACATTTCAGGTAATACAACGAGCTCTGCACCCTCACTTGCGACCTTTTTTATGTACTTTTGAACGTTGGAAAAATTTTTTTCAGGCTCGGCAAACGCTACGTCGAGCTGAATGCATGCGATTTTCATGGGTACACCCCCTGTAGACAAGATACACAAAAGATTATAAGATTTGGCTGATGATTGCAACTATTTCAGAAAATGAGGAAAAACCATGGAACTTTCTAAGAAGCTTCAACAATTACCACCACAATTCTTTGCTTCACTTGTTCAAAAAGTAGGAGCTGCAGTGGCACAAGGTCGCGATGTGATCAATTTAGGTCAAGGAAATCCTGACCAACCAACACCTCCACACATCGTAAAAGCCTTGCAAGAAGCTGCAGAAGATCCCCTTACACATAAATATTCGCCATTTCGTGGAATTGGCGAATTGAAGGAAGCTGCAGCAGACTTTTATAAAAGAGAATACAATGTTGAGATTGACCCAACTACAGAAGTTGCGGTTTTATTCGGAACGAAAATTGGACTTGTGGAGTTGCCGATTGCTGTACTGAATCCTGGAGATTTGATGTTACTGCCTGACCCAGGTTATCCGGATTATTTATCTGGAGTCGTCATGGCTGACGTTCAATATGAAACACTGCCACTAGTCGCCGAAAACAACTTTTTACCTGATTACAATATACTTTCTCAAGACACGAAAGAACGCGCAAAACTCATGTATCTTAACTATCCAAATAATCCAACTGGAGCAACGGCAGATCTTGAATTCTTCAACCAAACCGTCGAGTTCGCAAAAGAAAATGGAATTGCTGTATCACACGATTTCGCCTATGGAGCCATTGGATTTGACGGCGATAAACCGGTAAGTTTCCTACAAGCTGAAGGAGCTAAGGAAATAGGAATTGAGATGTATACGTTATCTAAAACCTACAATATGGCAGGATGGCGTGTCGGTTTTGCAGTTGGTAACAAAGAGATGATTGAAGCCCTGAACCTGATTCAAGACCATTTATTCGTCAGCCTTTTCCCTGCAATACAGCATGCTGCAGTCGCTGCTTTGAATGAAAATCAATTATGCGTTTCCTCATTGGTCGAGCGCTACGAAAACCGTCGCAATACCTTTATCAACGCATGTAAACGGATTGGTTGGGAAGTAGAAGCCCCTACAGGCTCATTCTTTGCTTGGTTACCCGTTCCAAAAGGATATACCAGCCAGGAATTCGCAGATAAACTCTTGAATGAAGCAGACGTAGCCGTAGCCCCAGGAAATGGCTTCGGTGAATTTGGAGAAGGCTATATTCGGGTTGGGTTATTAGTTGATGAGCCACGATTGGAAGAAGCAGTAGATAGGATTGGTAAGCTGGCTATCTTTTGAGAAAGTGGTGACAATGAATGAGTGAGTCTATTAATTTCAAGAGCTTGACCCCTTTAAGCCCAGCGAAAGATATCGAAACCGCCATAACTTTCTATGAACAAAAGCTGGGTTTCACTCCAAACGGCTATGGCGGTGTCTACCGTGGAAATATTGAAATTCTTTTTTACCAAACGGATGATACTCATTTAGGCGAATGGACGAGCTTCCGCATCCAGGTCGATGCAATTGAATCTCTGTATCGTGAATATGAAAAACAACAGGTGATTCATCAGAATGGATCTTTAGAAGCCAAGCCTTGGGGGACTAAGGAGTTCTCCATTATTGATCCAGATGGTGTGTGCATTACTTTTTTTGAACGCTCTTAAAACATTTGGAAAGAACAGACGAAATTAATTACTATCGTGAACACCTTTCATTTGATGATGGGTGTTTTCGTTGTTCTTTTGCAAAGTGTTTAATTTAAGCATTTGGAAATTCTTCGCTCCGAGTCTCATCCCTTTGTTTCCTCGAACTCTTTGTTCCTCCTCTTTCTCGCACACCTTCGTACTAAGCTTAAAAAACAACACAAAAAAACCGATACCTCGGAAGGTATCGGTTTCTTATTTTGCCTAGCGACGTCCTACTCTCACAGGGGGAAACCCCCAACTACCATCGGCGCTAAAGAGCTTAACTTCCGTGTTCGGTATGGGAACGGGTGTGACCTCTTTGCCATTATCACTAGACTATTTGAGTGTTTGTTCACTCAAAACTGGATAAACGGGCCATTGAAAACCATTCAAGTTCATTTTGGTTAAGTCCTCGATCGATTAGTATTCGTCAGCTGCACACGTCACCGCGCTTCCACCTCGAACCTATCTACCTCATCGTCTTTGAGGGATCTTACTTACTTGCGTAATGGGAAATCTCATCTTGAGGGGGGCTTCATGCTTAGATGCTTTCAGCACTTATCCCGGCCACACATAGCTACCCAGCGATGCTCTTGGCAGAACAACTGGTACACCAGCGGTGTGTCCATCCCGGTCCTCTCGTACTAAGGACAGCTCCTCTCAAATTTCCTACGCCCACGACGGATAGGGACCGAACTGTCTCACGACGTTCTGAACCCAGCTCGCGTACCGCTTTAATGGGCGAACAGCCCAACCCTTGGGACCGACTACAGCCCCAGGATGCGATGAGCCGACATCGAGGTGCCAAACCTCCCCGTCGATGTGGACTCTTGGGGGAGATAAGCCTGTTATCCCCGGGGTAGCTTTTATCCGTTGAGCGATGGCCCTTCCATGCGGAACCACCGGATCACTAAGCCCGTCTTTCGACCCTGCTCGACTTGTAGGTCTCGCAGTCAAGCTCCCTTCTGCCTTTACACTCTACGAATGATTTCCAACCATTCTGAGGGAACCTTTGGGCGCCTCCGTTACACTTTAGGAGGCGACCGCCCCAGTCAAACTGCCCGCCTGACACTGTCTCCTGCCCCGCTAAGGGGCAAGGGTTAGAAGTTCAATACAACCAGGGTAGTATCCCACCGACGCCTCCTCCGAAGCTGGCGCTCCGGAATCTCAGGCTCCTACCTATCCTGTACAAGTTGTACCAAAATTCAATATCAGGCTACAGTAAAGCTCCACGGGGTCTTTCCGTCCTGTCGCGGGTAACCTGCATCTTCACAGGTACTATAATTTCACCGAGTCTCTCGTTGAGACAGTGCCCAGATCGTTACGCCTTTCGTGCGGGTCGGAACTTACCCGACAAGGAATTTCGCTACCTTAGGACCGTTATAGTTACGGCCGCCGTTTACTGGGGCTTCAATTCGCACCTTCGCTTGCGCTAAGCACTCCTCTTAACCTTCCAGCACCGGGCAGGCGTCAGCCCCTATACGTCACCTTACGGTTTTGCAGAGACCTGTGTTTTTGCTAAACAGTCGCCTGGGCCTATTCACTGCGGCTCTCTCGGGCTTTAACACCCTAATAGAGCACCCCTTCTCCCGAAGTTACGGGGTCATTTTGCCGAGTTCCTTAACGAGAGTTCTCTCGCTCACCTTAGGATTCTCTCCTCGACTACCTGTGTCGGTTTGCGGTACGGGCACCTTCCACCTCGTTAGAGGCTTTTCTTGGCAGTGTGAAATCAGGAACTCAGACCTAATGGTCCTTGTCATCACAGCTCAACGTTATAGGAACGGGATTTGCCTCATTCCACGCCTTACTGCTTGAACGTACATAACCAACAGTACGCTTACCCTATCCTTCTGCGTCCCCCCATTACTCAAACGGTGGAGTGGTGGTACAGGAATATCAACCTGTTGTCCATCGCCTACGCCTATCGGCCTCGGCTTAGGTCCCGACTAACCCTGAGCGGACGAGCCTTCCTCAGGAAACCTTAGTCATTCGGTGGACGGGATTCTCACCCGTCTTTCGCTACTCATACCGGCATTCTCACTTCTAAGCGCTCCACCAGTCCTTCCGGTCTAGCTTCAACGCCCTTAGAACGCTCTCCTACCACGGATTCCATACGGAATCCATCCACAGCTTCGGTGAATTGTTTAGCCCCGATACATTTTCGGCGCAGCGTCACTCGACCAGTGAGCTATTACGCACTCTTTAAATGA
>NZ_CP152050.1:95000-97500 GCF_038632915.1 Paenisporosarcina sp. FSL H8-0542 | reverse complement strand
CCGCCTGACACTGTCTCCTGCCCCGCTAAGGGGCAAGGGTTAGAAGTTCAATACAACCAGGGTAGTATCCCACCGACGCCTCCTCCGAAGCTGGCGCTCCGGAATCTCAGGCTCCTACCTATCCTGTACAAGTTGTACCAAAATTCAATATCAGGCTACAGTAAAGCTCCACGGGGTCTTTCCGTCCTGTCGCGGGTAACCTGCATCTTCACAGGTACTATAATTTCACCGAGTCTCTCGTTGAGACAGTGCCCAGATCGTTACGCCTTTCGTGCGGGTCGGAACTTACCCGACAAGGAATTTCGCTACCTTAGGACCGTTATAGTTACGGCCGCCGTTTACTGGGGCTTCAATTCGCACCTTCGCTTGCGCTAAGCACTCCTCTTAACCTTCCAGCACCGGGCAGGCGTCAGCCCCTATACGTCACCTTACGGTTTTGCAGAGACCTGTGTTTTTGCTAAACAGTCGCCTGGGCCTATTCACTGCGGCTCTCTCGGGCTTTAACACCCTAATAGAGCACCCCTTCTCCCGAAGTTACGGGGTCATTTTGCCGAGTTCCTTAACGAGAGTTCTCTCGCTCACCTTAGGATTCTCTCCTCGACTACCTGTGTCGGTTTGCGGTACGGGCACCTTCCACCTCGTTAGAGGCTTTTCTTGGCAGTGTGAAATCAGGAACTCAGACCTAATGGTCCTTGTCATCACAGCTCAACGTTATAGGAACGGGATTTGCCTCATTCCACGCCTTACTGCTTGAACGTACATAACCAACAGTACGCTTACCCTATCCTTCTGCGTCCCCCCATTACTCAAACGGTGGAGTGGTGGTACAGGAATATCAACCTGTTGTCCATCGCCTACGCCTATCGGCCTCGGCTTAGGTCCCGACTAACCCTGAGCGGACGAGCCTTCCTCAGGAAACCTTAGTCATTCGGTGGACGGGATTCTCACCCGTCTTTCGCTACTCATACCGGCATTCTCACTTCTAAGCGCTCCACCAGTCCTTCCGGTCTAGCTTCAACGCCCTTAGAACGCTCTCCTACCACGGATTCCATACGGAATCCATCCACAGCTTCGGTGAATTGTTTAGCCCCGATACATTTTCGGCGCAGCGTCACTCGACCAGTGAGCTATTACGCACTCTTTAAATGATGGCTGCTTCTAAGCCAACATCCTGGTTGTCTAAGCAACGCCACATCCTTTTCCACTTAACAATTACTTGGGGACCTTAGCTGGTGGTCTGGGCTGTTTCCCTCTTGACTACGGATCTTATCACTCGCAGTCTGACTCCCAATTATAAATCTCTGGCATTCGGAGTTTGTCTGAATTCGGTAACCCGGGATGGGCCCCTAGTCCAAACAGTGCTCTACCTCCAGGATTCTCAAAATTGAGGCTAGCCCTAAAGCTATTTCGGAGAGAACCAGCTATCTCCAGGTTCGATTGGAATTTCTCCGCTACCCACACCTCATCCCCGCACTTTTCAACGTGCGTGGGTTCGGGCCTCCAGTAAGTGTTACCTTACCTTCACCCTGGACATGGGTAGATCACCTGGTTTCGGGTCTACAACTACATACTCTATCGCCCTATTCAGACTCGCTTTCGCTGCGGCTCCGCCTTCTCAGCTTAACCTTGCATGCAATCGTAACTCGCCGGTTCATTCTACAAAAGGCACGCTATCACCCATTAACGGGCTCTAACTACTTGTAGGCACACGGTTTCAGGATCTCTTTCACTCCCCTTCCGGGGTGCTTTTCACCTTTCCCTCACGGTACTGGTTCACTATCGGTCACTAGGTAGTATTTAGCCTTGGGAGATGGTCCTCCCAGATTCCGACGGAATTTCACGTGTTCCGCCGTACTCAGGATCCACTCAGGAGAGAACGAACTTTCGACTACAGGGCTTTTACCTGCTGCGGCGGACCTTTCCAGATCGCTTCGTCTAACTCGTTCCTTTGTAACTCCGTATTGAGTGTCCTACAACCCCAAGAAGCAAGCTTCTTGGTTTGGGCTCTTCCCGTTTCGCTCGCCGCTACTCAGGGAATCGAATTTCTTTCTCTTCCTCCAGGTACTTAGATGTTTCAGTTCCCTGGGTGTGCCACGGATGCGCTATGTATTCACGCAAACGTACTGCTCTATTAAAAACAGTGGGTTTCCCCATTCGGAAATCTCCGGATCAAAGCTTACTTACAGCTCCCCGAAGCATATCGGTGTTAGTACCGTCCTTCATCGGCTCCTAGTGCCAAGGCATTCACCGTGCGCCCTTATTAACTTAACCTAAAAGTTAAAAAGTTCTTACGCATACAACCGAAGTTGTATGTTGAATTACTTGAATGTTTATTGCTTTCAATGTCGTTTTATCCAGTTTTCAAAGAACAAGTTTTGAAAGTATCGTCTTCTATAAAGAAGATGAACCTTCAAAACTGAACGCAAAACGTCAACGTATAGACCCAAGGTCTATATTCCGTGATTATCCTTAGAAAGGAGGTGATCCAGCCGCACCTTCC
>NZ_CP152050.1:12500-92500 GCF_038632915.1 Paenisporosarcina sp. FSL H8-0542 | reverse complement strand
ACATTACTTTCGTTGTTCCCAGGACATCTTGGGCAACATGTGCGATTACGTTTTCAGTCAACGCCATGATATCACGGTAATCAGCGTATGCCTCATATAACTCAAGCATAGTGAACTCAGGGTTGTGACGCGTTGAGATTCCTTCGTTTCGGAATACGCGTCCAATTTCATATACTTTTTCAAGCCCACCGACGATTAAACGTTTCAAGTGAAGCTCGATTGCGATACGCATATATAAAGTCATATCCAATGCATTGTGGTGTGTAATGAATGGACGAGCTGCTGCTCCACCCGCAATTGCATGCATAAGTGGTGTTTCAACTTCAAGGAAACCTTGTCCATCCAAATAACGACGCATCGATTGGATGATACGGCTACGTGTAATAAATGTATGTTTGCTGTCTTGGCTTGTAATCAAATCTAAATAACGTTGACGGTATCGTTGCTCCACATCTTTTAAGCCATGGAATTTTTCAGGCATCGGACGAAGTGCTTTCGTTAAGAATGTAAATTCAGTCGCTTTAACTGAAAGTTCTCCAACCTGTGTACGGAAAACCGTACCACGAACACCCACGATATCTCCTAGGTCAGCAGTCGTGAACAAATGGTAAGCTTCTTCACCAATTGCATCTTTGCGTACATAGATTTGGATTTGTCCATCGAAGTCTTGAAGGTGAGCGAATCCAGCTTTCCCTTTTCCACGCTTCGTCATGATTCTTCCGGCAATTGTTACTTCTTTTGGCTCTTCATCTAATTGTTCTTTTGAAAATTGATCGAACTCCTTGCGAATACCTTCAGATAAATGCGAACGTTCGAAACGTCCACCAAATGGATCAAGACCACTTTCACTTATAGAAGTCATCTTTTGGCGTCTCACCAAAAGTTGATCGTTTAATTCATCTAAATGAGACATGTTCATTTCACTCCCTTTTCTTTTGATAGCTCCAGTTAGCCATTCATAATGAACCTATTGTACACAATTTCACATACGTCTTCACGTCTTTATTGATATTTCGGAAAAATCTCTTGGAATTTCCATAATTCCGAGAAATCATTTCTATATATAAAAGAGCTATCACCAAAAGTGACAGCTCTAATAACACGTTTTACATAACGCTTGTTTCAAGTTCACGACCTAAAGACATTTGCTCATCTGCAAAGTTGTTAATGAATGCACGCAACTCTTGTGCGGATTCAGTTTGGTTAATCAAGTTACGAGCTTTTCCGTTTCCACGGATGCCTTTTAAGTACCATGAAGCATGTTTACGCATTTCTCGAACGGCAACGTATTCACCTTTAAGTGCCAATAAACGTTCGAAGTGCAGTAAGCAGACATCCATTTTCTCACGAACAGATGGTTCTGGCTTTAACTCACCAGACTCCAAATATTCTACCGTGCGGTAAATCATCCAAGGGTCACCTAAAGCCGCGCGACCAATCATAACACCATCAACGCCAGTTTCCTCTAGCATACGCTTCGCATCTTGAGGTGTTTCAACATCACCATTACCGATAACCGGAATGTTGACGTTTTCTTTTACTTGGCGAATGATATCCCAGTCAGCATGACCTTCATACATTTGCACACGTGTACGTCCGTGAACAGCTACAGCTGAACCACCCGCACGTTCAACTGCTTGTGCGTTTTGAACTGCGTATAAATGATCTAGATCCCAGCCAGTACGCATTTTCACACTCACGGGTTTCTTCACGTTATCTACAACCGCCGCAACCATCTCGTAAATCTTTTCTGGTTCAAGCAATAGCTTAGCTCCCGCTTCACATCGAATGATTTTTGAAACCGGACAACCCATATTGATATCGATAATATCAGCCGTTGTGTTTTGATCCACATATTTGGCAGCTTCAACAAGTGTTTCTTTGTCACCGCCGAAAATTTGTAATGACAACGGATTTTCTCTGTCATCGATGTATAGCATGTTCATTGTTCTTTCGTTTTTGTGCACGATTCCTTTATCGCTGATCATCTCAGCATAAACAAGTCCTGCGCCAAATTCTTTAACGGTCAATCGGAATGCCGAGTTGCAAATACCTGCCATCGGCGCCAATACTACACGGTTATCCATGATGTGTTTACCGATTTGAAAAGGCTTTTCACTCATTCTAGTCATTGTTCATCCTCCTTTCTTATGAATTTGTCTCACCCATTAACTCTTCTACCTCTATATTCAGCACGGATGCCATTGTTTCTAGTTGTTGTTGTGTTGGTACTCGAGTTCCACGCTCGATTTGCCCTAAAATAGATGTCGACATTCCAATTTGTTTGGCAAAGTCGAGTTGCTTCATCGCTTTTAGTTTTCTAAACGCACGAATGCGTCTACCCCATCGATTGTTTTCCATACGTGAACGCCTTCTTTCTGTCCTTCTGCATACTTGCGAAAAGACACACCAGTTCCTGGATGTATGCCTTCAGGCAATAATTCCATCAACGGAACGAGAACAAACCCTCGTTCATGCATTCGTGGATGAGGGACAGTCAGTTTCTCTGACACTATATTTTCAGCATTATAGAGCAAAATGTCAAGGTCTATGCACCTTGGTCCCCAACGAAATTCACGAATTCTCCCTAGAGTCTGCTCGGTTTCTAGGCAAATAAAAAGGATTTCATCTGCAGTTAAAGGACTCTTGATTTCAACGACGATATTTAAAAACGATGCTTGCTCAGTATAACCGACTGGTTCCGTCTCATAAACCGACGACACTGCAGTGACTTCTAAATTGTTCTCCATCTGTAGCATTTCAACCGCATCTTGCAACATCTCGAAACGATTACCTAAATTCGACCCTAACGAAAGATAGGCGGTATTCATACATATGTACCTCGCGTAATTTCAACAGCTACCGAACGGTAATGCCCAGGAATCGGGGGATCAGGTTTAATCAACATCACTTTGCAACCTTTTACAATTCCTTCAAACTTCGTCAAAATTTCTTGTGAGATTCGCTCTGCCACCGTTTCCACAAGCTTCACAGGTTCACCCTCTACAATCTTTTGGCAAACAAAGAATGCTTCTGCATAGTTAACGGTTTTCTCAAGATTGTCGGTTTGACCAGCTTCCTGTAAGTCCACTGCCAATGATAAGGTTACACGGAATCGTTGACCGAGTTTCGTTTCTTCGGCAAACACACCGTGATAGCCCCAAAATTCCATATCGTTCACATGAATATAATCCATTTATTTCGCCCCTTAACGTTCTATATATGGTTGTTTACCAGTCAATACATCCATCATGAGTACTGTACGAACAATTTCTTTCACGTCATGTACACGCATCATATGACATCCATGCATGATACCGAAGGAAACGGTTGCTGCAGTTCCTTCCAAACGTTCCTCAACAGGCAAATTTAAAATGTTGCCAACCATGGACTTACGGGATGTACCAAGCAGCACGGGATATCCCATTTCCACTACTTCTTGTAAATGCTTCATCATCCATATGTTTTGTTCGGTCGTTTTCCCAAATCCAATGCCGGGATCCAACCAAATTTGTTCATCAGGAACGCCTGCATCTTTAGCTATTTGCACACTTTCCTCCAGATCCTTGCGTACATCCGGCCAGAAGTTTGCGTATTCCGTGTTATCACGATTGTGCATCAATAAAATCGGCACGCCAAGTCTTGCCGCCACTTCGGCAATTGCAGGTTCACGTTTCGCTCCCCACACGTCATTGATAATATGAGCGCCAGCAAGGATGGCAGCTTCCGCCACTTTCGCTTTATACGTATCAATCGAAATAGCCACATCCAGTTCACGCACCAACGCTTCGATTACAGGAATAACACGTGAAATTTCTTCTTCTTCACTTACGGCATCATGACCCGGTCGTGTTGATTCCCCACCGATATCAATTATTTTCGCTCCATCAGCCACCATTTTTTTCGCATGAATAACTGCTTCTTCTATAGCGTTAAAACGTCCACCATCCGAAAAAGAATCAGGTGTCACATTCAGTATTCCCATGACAATCGTTTCGTTCTGAAAATCAAATACCATCCCATTCACTTCGAACTGTTTTGTGTAATGTGTTAAATTCACTCAAATCGCTCCTTGTTTGCCCGTTCCACTTGTTTTGCATAAAGTTGATGTAACTGCGTATAGATTAACCCATCTTTTCCATCAAAACTTCTTGATCCCAGTTGGCGAATTGGTACCAATTCTTGTACCGCATTTGAAACAAATACTTCGCTGGCCGCTTCCAACCTATCTGGAGTAAATAGCCCTTGTTCTACATGCAAGTCGAGTGCAGTTGCTTCTCGCAACACCCAGTCACGAGTAATTCCCGCTAATATGCCTGTCTCCAGCGAGGGAGTATACAGTACACCTTCTTGAACCCAGAAAATATTGGAGGTAATGCCTTCTGCAACATGTCCACCTTCCGTCAAAAAGAAACCTTCCTTCTCAGCTAGTGAAGGAAGTTCCAAGCGGGCACGGACGTTGTTGGCATAATGATGTGATTTGTGACGCATTCCACTTTCCGGTGTATTACGATGCGTTTCCAGCCATACCGCCGACTTTTCTTTTCCTCGCGTCATCGGCGGCAGTGCTTTTCTAAATAAAATTAACGTCGGTTTTTCATACTCGGCTGGCGCTAAACCGATATCATGCACACCGGCTGAAACATTCATGCGGAAATAGCCATCTTCTCCGCCGCTGCGCTCGTTCAACTCTTGAATAACCGATGTCAGCGTGCCTATATCTAATTTTATTGTCATTCGAAATTCATCGAGCGCAAGTTGCAACCGCTTCAAATGCTCTTCAAGCAAAAAAGGCTCTCCACCATACGTACGGAATGTTTCAAAAAACCCTAAGCCGTAGAGGAAGCCATGGTCAAAAGGAGAAATGCGTAGCTCTTCCGCTTTTACAAATTCCCCATTCATCCAAGCCCACATTACGCTTCCTGCTTCTTTGCCGAACGGCAATACGTCTCAATGAAATTACGAAGCAATTGTTTACCCGCTTCCGTCATGATGGATTCTGGGTGATACTGGACACCTTCGACTGCATATTCACGATGACGAAGCCCCATTATTTCACCTTCTGCAGTCCAAGAAGTCACTTCGAGACAATCCGGAAGAGATTCTTTTTCAACAATCAAGGAATGATAGCGCGTCGCTGTAAATGGATTGGGCATCCCCGCATTTACACCTTTTCCATCGTGATGAACTGGAGAAGTTTTGCCATGCATTAAACGTTCTGCACGAATGACATTGCCTCCGAATGCTTGTCCAATGGATTGATGGCCAAGGCACACACCGAAAATCGGAATTTTACCGGCAAAATGCGTAATGACTTCTAAACTGACGCCTGCATCATTTGGTGTACATGGTCCTGGAGAGACAACAATCATTTGCGGATTTAACGATTCAATATCCGTCATGGTCAATTCGTTATTTCGTTTAACAAGTAGCTCTTCGCCGAGTTCACCGAAATACTGGACCAAGTTATAAGTGAAAGAATCGTAGTTATCAATCATTAAAATCATTTATTGCCCACTCCTTCCGCCATTGCTTTTGCTTGCCAAAGCGCTTTTGCTTTGTTTAGCGATTCGATATATTCGTTTTCAGGACTAGAATCAATAACTATTCCAGCTCCTGCTTGTATATGTGCCAAGCCATCCTGTACAAATGCTGTACGGATGACGATATTGAATTCCAAATCTCCTGTATAACCAAGCCATCCGATCGATCCCGTATATAAACCACGTCGTACCGGTTCAAGTTCTTCGATGATTTCCATTGTGCGGATTTTTGGTGCTCCCGTGATGGTTCCTCCAGGGAACACCGCTCGGATCACTTCTGTATTTGACGTATTCTCAGCAAGTGTTCCTCGAACGTTCGAGACGATATGCATCACGTGCGAATACTTTTCAATGACCATAAACTCGTTTACTTCCACAGAACCGTACGCAGACACTCGTCCTAAATCATTGCGTTCTAAATCCACTAGCATCACGTGTTCTGCACGTTCTTTTTCGTTATCGATCAATTCCTTTGCAAGAAGCTCGTCTTCTTGTTCGTTCTTCCCGCGAGGACGCGTTCCAGCAATTGGACGTGTCGACAGCTCGTCTCCCTTTTTCTTCACCAGTAATTCCGGTGATCCTGACACAACCGCAAATTCAGGCGATTGGATGAACGCCATATAAGGTGAGGGATTAAAAGAACGCAATGCCTCGTAGTATGTCACCGGTGAAACGGACAACGCTTTCGACTGGCGTACAGATAAGTTGACCTGGAATACATCCCCTTGTCCGATGTAAGTTTGAATGCGACGCACAGCTTCTTCAAAAGCAAGCCCCGTCATCGACACATGCAGTTCAGTATGATCTTCCAACACTTCGGTTGCTACACCTGGTGAAAACATCCTAGAAGCGATGCCTTTTTTTGCAGCTTCCATCCACTTGTTACTTTCAACTTGCAAATCAACTGAAACGGTTGGCAAATGCATAACATGCACACGTTCTTTTTCAATATCCAATACCGCCCATTGATCGAGTAAATAGAAGTACAGATCCGGAATTTGCAAGTCATCCTCTGTGTCGTTAGGCAACGCTTCGATTTGACGAGCATAATCGTACGTAATGAATCCTGCTGCACCACCTTGGAAATCCGGCAGCTCGTCAATATGCGCAAATTGATATTCAGCTACCAATTCCTCGACCAATTGCAACGCTTCTCCTTGCCGCACTTCTACTTTTCCATCACGCCATTCAATGCGCAATCCACCTTCCGTTGATTCAACGACTGCAAGCGGATTCCAGGAAGCAACGCTGTAGTGCCCTCCACGGCCGCTTTCCATCAAAATGTGGTAGGATTCATGTTGTGTTAATTCTTTATAGGCATAGTAAAATTCATCTTTATTTAAAGAAATCGTAGTTGTTTGTAGTTGAACATCACGCATGTTCGGTCTCCCCCTGAAAAACAATTATCGCTTTCATCTTATCGTGAAAGACCTATTGAAAGCCACAATAAAAGCATAAAGTGCCACTTTAGCTCGACACCGGCGCTGAAAGAATGGTTTCCTTTGTGCCAGGATTCATGAAAGAATGGAAGTTTTTAATATAAGTTGATACTTTATTAGGCACAAAAAAGAGAGAACGTCTCCGTTCTCTCCTCTGCCATTATTATTGTTCATCAAATTGGTACAATGGTGTACTTAAATAACGTTCCCCGTTCGAAGGAAGAATTGCTAAAACTTTTTTTCCTTTTCCGAGCTTGCGTGCTACTTCCAGTGCCGCATATACAGCTGCCCCTGAAGAAACTCCACCCAGAATTCCTTCTTCGCGTGCCACTTTACGTGCAGTTTCATAGGCATCTTCATTTGAGACTTGAATGATGGAATCGTATATTTCAGTGTTCAATACTTCAGGTACAAAACCGGCACCAATTCCTTGAATTTTATGAGGTCCTGGTTGACCACCCGATAAAACAGCTGAATCTCTTGGCTCAACCGCTACAATTTCAATTCCTGGGAAATTCTTTTTCAGCACTTCACCAGCACCTGTAATCGTTCCGCCAGTTCCAATACCAGAAATGAAAGCATCCAGTTGATCCATAGCTTCTACAATTTCCGGTCCTGTTGTTAAACGATGCACTTCCGGGTTTGCAAAGTTATTGAATTGTTGTGGCATAAACCAACCATTTTCTTCAGCCAGTTCAGTTGCTTTCGCAATAGCACCCTTCATTCCGTCCGGTCCTGGAGTCAGCACTAAATCCGCACCGTAAGCACGCAATAAATTGCGTCGTTCCAAACTCATGGTTTCAGGCATTACAAGGACGGACTTGTAGCCCTTTGCTGCTGCAATCATCGCCAGCCCGATTCCCGTGTTTCCGCTTGTCGGTTCGATAATCGTGTCACCTTGTTTTAATTTCCCATCACGTTCAGCCGCTTCTACCATTGAAAGAGCAATGCGATCTTTCACACTGCTACTTGGATTGAAGAATTCTAACTTCAAATAGACTTCTGCATCTTCAGGTCCTGTTAAACGATTTATTTTCACAATCGGGGTTTTCCCCACTAAATCAGCTACTGAATTTCCCACACGTGTCATTTCCTCACTCCTAATCCCTAGTAATTCAATTGGTTTTTGTTTTCTTAATTCTACCAATTCTTCTGACATTTCGCAAACAAAAAGCAGCCCCCTGAACGAATCAGAAAACTGCTTAAGTATATGTTATTCACCATAAAACCATTCGGTGTCAAATTCTTTCCAGAAAGCTTCAGGTGATACAGATTGTGGCAACTGCTCCAAAGCTAGCTCTCTCTTAATCTGATTTTTTACATCATCATATGAAAAAGCTCGCCCTTTTGCGATATCTTGCACATACACAATGCCGTACCTTCCATCGGATAGGGGAACAGGGTCACTATATTGCTCTATTTCCAGTTTACTAGCTGCCGTTACAACTGAATAGTCCACATTCTCCTGACCCTCCGAAATAAAGCCAATATCTCCGCCAAGGCTGGCTGAAGATACGTCAACTGAACGTTCACGAGCTAACACGTCAAAGGACGAACCATTTTCAAGTTCTTTTAAAGTCTCCTGTGCATCCGATTCAGACTGCAAAACAATCAAGCTCGTCCGATACGTCGTTGGAATATTATACAGGGACTGATTTTCATCGTAAAAGGTTTGAATTTGTTCTTCTTCAATGACCACATCTTTTGTTAACACTTTATCTAAAATTAATTGCGCTCTCATTTGTTTGCGTTGCATATCGTCATTGAGCGAATGTACTTGTGAATTTGTACTATCCTGAGCAGAACGAATCAAGGCAATTTCCAAATCTACTTCTTTATCCGTTACTTCAATTTCGTATTTCTCCGCTGCCGCTTCCATCACTTTACCATTTACAAGTTCAAGAAGTGTTTCTTTTCCGTACTGTTCTTCCATTGCGACCATCCAGTCTTCACGGGTGATTTTCTCACCACCAACGGATGCAACTTCTTCACCGCCACCAGTTTTTTGATTCGGAATCATCCATGCGATGAACCACAATAAATTACCTAGTAGTAAAAGTCCTAATATTATAAGTACTGGTTTTGTTTTCAATCTCCTCTGAGTAGGTCGACCATCCATTGGACGACGATCATTATTATGATTTAATCTCATCGATAAAAGATTCCAGTTCTTCTTTTGAATAGTGATATGTTTCCATACAGAAATGACATTGCGCTTCTGCACTTCCGTCTTCTTCAATCATTTCTCGAATTTCAGCTTCTCCCAACCCTAAAATGGCTGTGCCGAAACGCTCTTTTGAACAGTTACATTCAAATGAAACTGGCATTTGGTCAAGAATTTGGACATTTTCTTTACCTAGTATCTCTTGTAAAAGTTCTTCAGGAGACAACCCTTTTGCGATCAATTTCGAAACAGGCTCCATTGAACTCAATTTTTCTTCGATAATTGTAATGGTCTCATCTTCAATACCAGGCATCAACTGAATAATAAACCCTCCAGCAGCCAGAATGCTGTTATCCGGATTTACTAAAACGCCTAATCCAACAGAAGAAGGTACTTGTTCAGATGCTACAAAGTAATACGTGAAATCTTCACCTAATTCACCTGACACAATCGGAACTGAACCTGTGAAGAAATCGCGAAGTCCAAGATCTTTCACAATCGTCAACATACCGTCAGTCCCAACCGCACGACGGACATCAAGTTTTCCATGTTCATTTAAATCAAAGTGAGTTTGCGGATTCGATGCGTATCCACGTACCTCCCCTTTTGAATTGCTATCTACAATAATGGCACCAATCGGGCCTTTACCTTCTACTTTTACCGTAAGTTTATCCTCACCTTTAAGCATGGCACCCATCATGACACCAGCCGTCATTGTACGGCCAAGAGCAGCAGATGCAGTCGGCCATGTTGCGTGGCGTTGTTGCGCCTCTCCTACTGTATCGGTTGAACGCACAGAAAATGCCCGCACTTTGCCATCAAATGCTAATGCTCTTACTAAATAATCACTCATTGTATGTCCTCTTTTCTTATTGGTTACGTTTGTATATTAAGTGCAATCCTTTTAATGTCAAATACGGATCAATCGTGTCAATTACTGTTGATTCTGCCGCAATTAAATTCGCCAATCCACCCGTTGCGATAACTGTCGGTTCTTCCTTACTTTGTGCTTTAATACGGTTTACGATACCTTCAACTTGACCGACATAGCCATAAACAATACCTGCTTGCATCGCCGAAATCGTATTTTTCCCGACTACATTATCAGGTTGCGTCAATTCAATCCGTGGCAATTTGGATGCTCTTGCGAATAGGGCTTCTGTGGAAATCCCGATGCCAGGTGCAATTGCACCTCCCATATATTCGCCTTTTTCATTTATATAACAATAGGTTGTAGCCGTTCCGAAATCCACAATAATCAGTGGTGGACCGTATTCATCGATTGCCGCGACTGCGTTGACAATACGATCAGCTCCAACTTCACGAGGATTTTCGTATTTAATATTTAAGCCCGTTTTTACTCCGGGACCTACCACAAGCGGTTTAAGGCCAAAGTATTTTTGACACATTCGCTCCAATGAAAACATAATGGGCGGTACAACGGAAGAAATAATGATTCCATGAATTTGGCTAAATTCGATACCTGCATGGTTAAATAATGCCTTCACTTGCATGCCATATTCATCTTCCGTTTTGTGACGATCGGTTTCCATGCGCCAATGATGAATGAGCTGGTCTTTATCATATACACCCAAAACAATATTCGTATTTCCCGTATCTAAAACAAGTATCATTGTTGTACCTCACATATTCCATTAATAAGTTGCTTAAATTTGTGGAACTAAAGTGACATTTCCGCTTTTCTGTAAGTCATCATACCATAACTCATCGTACATAAAAAAGCTGATTGACTTCCGCGAAGGGAGGTCAATCAGCTCTAAGTGTTTTCTCTATTATTTACGATCTTCTTTTATGTCACCTGTAGGTTCAACCGTCGGTTCTTCCTTCGGTAAATCAGCAGTTGATGGATCGTTTGGTGCACCCGTAACATCTGGTGTCACTACTTCAACCTTTGTTTCTACATCATCTTTTTTGTCAGCAACTTCATCTTTTGAAACTTCATGCGGACGAACCGGTAAAGTACCATGTTCTTTCAAGTGTAGAATTTGACCAGCATCAAGCGTTTCCACTTCAAGAAGTGTTTTCGCAATCAGCTCAAGCAAGTCGCGTTTTTCCGTCAAAATTTCTTTTGTGCGGGCGTACTGCTCTTTGATCATACTTTGCATTTCTTGGTCAATTTCGTATGCAATCGCATCTGAATAGTTTTGCTCAGAGTTGAAGTCACGACCTAAGAAGACGTTTCCGCCTTGCGCTTGACCAAACTGCATCGGTCCGAGTTTATCACTCATTCCGTATTCCGTTACCATACTTCTAGCAATGCTTGTTGCACGTTGGAAGTCATTGTGAGCTCCTGTCGACACTTCACCGAAGACAATATCTTCTGCTACACGTCCACCAAGTAAACCTGAAATCTTATCGAGTAACTCAGGCTTTGTCATGAAGTAACGATCTTCTTTTGGCAACATAACGGCATAGCCGCCTGCTTGCCCACGAGGAACGATGGTTACTTTATGAACAATTTCCGCGTCATCCAATGTCAATCCAATGACAACGTGTCCAGCTTCGTGGTAGGCCACAATATTACGTTCTTTTGTAGATATGACTTTACCCGTTTTCGCAGGACCTGCAATAACACGGTCGGTTGCTTCATCGATATCGGACATATCTATTTTTTTCTTATTACGACGAGCAGCAACTAAAGCCGCTTCGTTTAATAGATTTTCTAAATCTGCACCAGAAAACCCTGGTGTACGTTGTGCGATTGATTTTAAATCCACATGTTCATCTAAAGGTTTATTGCGGGCATGTACTTGAAGTACTGCTTCACGACCTTTAACATCCGGGCGACCAACCGTGATTTGACGGTCAAAACGTCCTGGACGAAGAAGAGCTGGATCTAGAATATCCGGGCGGTTCGTTGCAGCGATAATAATAATTCCTTCGTTTGCACCAAAACCATCCATTTCAACAAGTAACTGGTTCAAGGTTTGTTCGCGTTCATCGTGACCGCCACCAAGACCTGCTCCACGTTGACGACCTACTGCATCAATCTCATCAATGAAGATGATACATGGTGCATTTTTCTTTGCATTTTCGAAAAGGTCACGCACACGAGATGCCCCGACCCCAACAAACATTTCCACAAAGTCTGAACCACTGATTGAGAAGAAAGGTACGCCTGCTTCTCCTGCAACTGCACGAGCAAGCAACGTTTTACCAGTACCCGGAGGACCTACAAGAAGAATCCCTTTTGGAATACGCGCGCCGATAACATCAAATTTGCGAGGGTCTTTCAAGAATTCAACCACTTCAACAAGTTCTTGTTTCTCTTCGTCTGCACCTGCTACGTCATTGAAACGTACTTTTTTCTTTTCGTTGTCATATAATTTCGCTTTGCTTTTCCCGAAATTCATCACACGGTTTCCGCCACCCTGAGCTTGGTTCAACAGGAAGAAGAATAGGATGAAGATGATAATGAATGGTATTAAGCCAGTGAAGAATTGCACCCAACCACTTGTTTCAGGTGCTTTCAAGATTTTTACGTCTTCTGTTACTGCGGCATCAGAAATTTTCTTATGAAGAGATTCCATTTCAGGAGGAATATTGGTGACGAATTCTTCGTCTTCTTTATAATCCTTCATCTTGCCTCGTATTTCATAAACCCCTTGGTCCGGCTGCATGGAAAACTCTTTCACTTCTCCACTATCTAACGCTGTTATGAACTCGCCTAAATCGATTTCTTTGGTTGGTTCTTTCCCGCTGTTAAACGTACCAAAAATCCCGATAATCACGAGGAAAATTAATAAATAAAATATGGTGTATCGAAATATTCGATTCATCCCAAGCCTCCTCACAAAATATACAGAAAAACTATTGATAATCTTATCATACGCAGAAAAAAGGGTACAACGATATGCCTTGCTTTTTACATGCCATAATTAAATTCGTGACAGATTTTCGTCCGCTCTTTTAAAATGAGTAAACTTCTTTCTTTAAAACACCAACGTAAGGCAAGTTACGATATTTCTCCATGTAGTCCAATCCGTATCCTACTACAAACGCATCCGGCACTATAAAACCAACGTAATCTGCTTGTAAATCCACTTTACGGCCTGTAGGTTTGTCTAGTAATGTAACCACTTTAATCGATTTAGCTTTACGATATTTGAAAAGATCCACTAAATAGCTAAGAGTCAAACCGCTGTCGATAATATCTTCTAGAATCAATACATCACGGCCTTCAACACTTGTGTTCAAGTCCTTGACGATTTTCACTTCACCTGAGGAAACAGTTGCATTTCCATAACTGGAGACGTCCATGAAATCAATTTCCATGTATATATCCATACGTTTCATTAGGTCCGCCATAAAAGGCATTGCACCTTTTAGCACACCGACTGCAAGTGGAAACTTGTCGCTGTAATCAGCTGTTAATACTTCGCCTAGTTCACGAATTTTTGTTTGTAACTGCTCTTCAGAAATTAACACTTCTTGAATATCTTTTTCTAACATTTGGGGTTCCTCCTCAAGCTTAGTTGCTCTCTTTTTCAATCATAATCTTATGTGTCCAACCATCATGTGGTTGTGTGGTAAAACGTGTACCTAATCGTACCCCTGGTACACCAATAATTTCTTCTTGCTGCGTTATGAGTAATCGGATGTCATCACGGATTTGACGAGGCACCTTCTTGTCTATCAATAAACGTGACAACCGTTTGGGCTCCTTCATTCCTTTTAATAACAATCGATCTCCCGCCAACCTTCCTCTCGAACGAATTGGCAGCTCACTTGGCTCAAGTGTTATATACCATCCGTCCTCAAAACAAAATCCATCATCCCTGTTACATAACTTTATCCGCAAATCCGATCCGACAGAATGCCATTGACCAATGTCAATGGTTGTTGCGGAAGTGGGGGCGGAAGAGTTTGCACCATCAAAAGAAAAAAGCATCGTCGAGTAGTGGCGGCATCCTTTTCTTCCTTTTGGAAGGTGAACCTCACTTGAACCGTCACGTTCGAGACACTGGCTATGGATTTGATCAATAAGTGAATGACTTAACCATAATTTTTCATTAGGGTATAGATAGTTTAATAGTAGTAGAACGACCCTTTTTTGTAAAGCCAGCTCGATGTCTCGGAATCGATTTAAGTCAATCTCCAATGAATGGTGGGAAGAAAAAATGATTATTCCCTCATATTCTTTCACTGCAAACTTTTGCAGTAACTGTTCATCCTGTTGCTGTTGCAGCGTCCAATGTGAGATAGCCATAGCCACATTTGGGTTTTCTTCTTGAACCAGCGGCATAATATTATGACGGAACCGATTACGCGTGTATGTATCCTTTTGATTACTTGAATCCTCACGATATGTATACTGCTGTATTTTCAAATACTGTTCAATTTGCTGTCGAGTAACGAATAACAGTGGTCGAATCAACTCACCAGTCCCGAAACTTCTTTTGGCGTACATCCCATTTGCTCGAGTACCCCTCGTCAACCCCATGAATACAGATTCCACTTGATCGTCAGCATGATGTGCTACTGCGAGTTTGTTATATTTTTTTTCTTTCATCGTTTGTTCAAAAAAGTGATAACGTTCACGACGGCATACATCTTGCAAATTCCCATTTTCACTTTGCAAAATCTCTTGTATATCCAAAGTTTTGGTATAGAAAGGGATAATTAATTTTTGGCATAACGTTTCTACAAAACGTTCATCTGCGTCGGACTCTTCTTCTCTCAGACCATGGTTTGCATGTATACAGCCAATGTCAATTCCCAAATTTTCTTTTTGCTGATGTAAAAAAGTGAGGAGCGCAACTGAATCTGCGCCCCCGGAACATGCGACAAGAAGTCGATCCCCTCCGCTTATCAATTGATGTTTCTGATTATACGTCAATATCTCATACCGAAAATCCAACTTCTTGTCACCTCCTTGCTTTTATTCTATTTTATCATTCTTTCCCGGGAAATATTTCGATAAGACGGTGAAAATAATGACCATTCTGGAACAGAGTGCTTCACTTTCACAACAATTAATGTTCGATCATCTTCTGCGGCAGGATATTTGCGACTGAATTCGGCAGCTAATAAATCAGCAAGTGAACCAGTAGGTGTTGATTCATATTTTCTCATCAATCGAATCAGTTCATTTTCTTGTTCTTCCAAAGAGTATTCTGGGGAGAACATGCCGTCTGATAGCATGACTAGAATATCTCCATCTTTTACAATACGTTCTTCCGCATCAACGGACATGGTTGGTAGGAACCCAATCGGTACACTTTGACTATCGATTTTCACACAGTCTTTCCCTCTCAGCAAATACGTAGACATGCTACCTGCTTTAAATGACCAAAGTTTTCCTTGTTGTAAATCAAGTAACGCTAAGTCAACCGTAGCATATAAGTCAGAATGGTGCTTAAGAGACATGACATAATGTAGTGTATGCATCGCTGTTTCAGGGTTCATTTGATGTTGCAAGCATTCACGCAACAAACGAATGACTTTTCTACTTTCGTGGTAAGCTTCCATGTCCTGCCCCATCCCATCCGATAATACGAATGCAACTAGCCCGCTATGCAAAGGAATGACACTATGAGCATCACCTGAGTAAACCGTATTCTGGAAAGACCTTGTAAACACCCCATAATCATATGTGAATCTAACTGCGGATTGGAATGTAATTTGAATATGAGCAAATGGATCTTGTATTTCAGTTGTACGACTAATTTCAAAAGGTTCATCATATAATTCATGAAGAATAGGAATGATCAATCGTTCTCCGACCATTTGATTCGTTTCCCATTCCGCTTGTTTCACAGGTAAACAACATACAATTTTCCTTGCTCCCGGTTCTTCAGACAGCATATCAATTTGAAAATGTGCAATTTTCGCGTCATCCAGACGTTTAGAAATCTTTTCTTCTTCTGATTCATGGTTTGCTTCATTTAACTGAAGATCTGCCATTAGTTCGCTCACATGATTACTCATGTCACGTAGTTGATAGGCAAGCATTTTCTTGCCATGAGCGTAGTGTCCAGCTAATTTATTGTTTGCGTATTCTTCTTCAAGTGCATCAATCAATCCACTTGAACGTACACATTTTTCTTGAATGCGATCATTTAAACGATAACGAACGCCGGACTTTGTTTGTCCACGCATCTCTTTCCATTCATCCACAATTGGGTACATGCCTTGATTTTCTGCACCCCAACATTTATCTTTTCGGAAGCAAGACCCACAAACCGAGTAATCGGGTGTTTGGGTGGTCGACGCGATTTCTTTTTGAGTTGGGAAACGGTCGTTCACAAGTTGGGTGATGAACTCAACGAACTGTTGGAAATCATAAAGTTGTGTATTTACTTTATCTGTCAACCATTGTTGTCTTTTAAAAAGCACGGAAGAAGGTTTCGGGAACAACTGATTTTGAGCATAGCTTATCCAAGAAGACGGCATGATGAAAAAAATCATCATCGCGAGAGCCAGTGAAGCAAAATAGACTTTATCAAGTGGTAGTGACGTGTCATATACGGTGAAGAAAAGAGCCGCGCCAATCGATCCGATGGCCATCCATAGGCGACCTTTATTTTGAAATAGTCCTGCGCACAATCCGGATAAGGCGTAAACGGCAATCATGCCGCTAAAAGATAATTGAGACAAACTCAGGATTGTTCCCATGATTGTGGCGACAGCAGTCCCTACGAATACCCCTCCCACACTGACCGCCCCGAACAACATCACATGAACGAGAACAAGTGGAATGGAAATGAGCCCAAACAATAATCCACCCATTCCCGTTAGCATTAAAGCGCTTACCATTACAGCTGCCCCTATGCGTTCAAACGTCCACTTTGCAGTTGTTAAAGCGTGCATCGGGACAAACAATTGGAATAAAAAGACCGTCATAATTGCGGACAAAATGCTTTCATATAAAACGAGTAAGGAGACGGATAGTGGGATTTCTCCCCCGTACGATACCCATTGCCATCCAACCTGGACAAGCAAAATCACCATAGCTACCTGGAACGGAATCAACTTTTTGTTCTTAACAACTTGACTCACCGCTTGGTAGCCACCAACTTGCAGGACATGGAGGACGGTCTGCCCGATTCCGAGCGTCAAGCTCCCACTAAGGCCCCCAATCCAAACAAACGGTAAATAACGTGGGTACCGCCTTGCCACGATGGCCCAAATGGGTAGAAAAAATGGAACCGCCGCTTCAAACAAAACCGCTTTCGATAAGAAGAACGCAAAAAACAAAATAAGTATGGATAATGTGATTTTCAATTTTTTCTTTTTTACAACTTGCACCCAACGACTCCAAACAGGCATTTTCTTCACACCATCAGTTGTCCACGATTTCATGAAACCAATCCCTTCCCATACGATGTTTTTCATTATAGGAGAAGGTTTGTTTGAAGTTTGTCTATTCATGACAGCCCTCATAAAAAACATTTCGACGAAATATCAGAAGAAACGTGATATATTTTCAAAAGACTGCTTGACACACCCTATCTTCGCTTGTATTATTAAAAATGTTCTTTAACAAAGGCGGCCTAGCTCAGCTGGCTAGAGCGTACGGTTCATACCCGTGAGGTCGGGGGTTCGATCCCCTCGGCCGCCATACTGATGTACGCATCCTAAGTTCGCCGCGTCCTGCGGCAACGGATGCATGACCCACATCCTGTGGACCCAAGCGTAAAGTGCCACTCTAGCCCGACACCGGCGCTGGAAGAAACGATTCGGAAACTTGTTTCCGAATGAGTTTCTGAAGCTTAGGTGCGGGCTGGCGCTTGAAGCTAGACATTAACGTAGCACTTTCCACCAAGGCCCCTTGGTCAAGCGGTTAAGACACCGCCCTTTCACGGCGGTAACACGGGTTCGAATCCCGTAGGGGTCATCCCAAAAACCCACAAGAGACATTGTTCTCTTGTGGGTTTTTTCTTGCGTTTTTTAAATGTAAGGTGAATTATCCAAAATTCAATCTTCAACTACCGCGAACTTGCTCAATTTGTCGTTTATGATGCTCATCGTGTTGAGAAAAATCGGTAAAATAGCTTGTAATCGACAAAGCGTGATCTCCGATGTGGAATCCTTTATCCCATTCAATCTCATCTAGTTCTTCAAGTTTTTGCGTAATGCGCTGACGTTCATTTTTCGCATACGTAACGGTTTCTTCAAATGTTTGTTCAGCAGCACGTGATGCAGCTTTTGCATTAAACTCATCGAACGCCGGGAAACTTTCAAGTTTCGCACCTTCTTTCATGACAGGGAGTCGTTCTTCAAATGTAAAACGATCCCATTCAGCTAAGTGCATGACAATTTCATTGGGCGACCATTTGCCTGGAGCATACGGACTCATTGCTTGTTCCTTATTCATCTCTTGCAATGAATCCAACCAGGTTTGATAATTTTTATGAGTCTCCAGAATTTGTTGTTTCTTCATATCCCTCACTCCTTTCCATATAAATTTCGCTAAATCACGTTAGGAATCCTTTTTTAGAACACAAAAAAACATCCCCGTATGACAACAGGGATGCTATACAAAACACTTTTTCTACGATTAAAACAGCCAGCAAATTATCCTCGTTTTGCGCCGCGACCGCCACGCTTCGATTCAGTTGCACGTTTTAAAGTGGACAAACGATCTTCACTATCTTTTAAGAAACGTGCCATTTTTTGCTCAAAATTCTCTTTAAACGGACGATCTCGATCGTTTTGACGATTATTTTGGCGTGGACGTTGAGGACGTTCTGGTCGCTCAGGTTGTGGCTTGGCTTTACGAATTGATAAGCCGATTTTGCCGTCAGCTTCCACATTCATCACTTTTACTTCAACCATATCTCCAACTTTCAAATGCTCGTTGATATCTTTCACATAGTTGTCAGCGACTTCACTGATATGAACAAGACCTGTTGAGCCACCTGGTAGTTCGACGAATGCGCCGAAATTTGTGATTCCTGTTACTTTACCTTGTACCTTGCTGCCTACTTCAATTGACATAAAAAAAATGCTCCTCCTTAAAAATTAAGCCGGCTTCTTTGAAGCCTTGTAATCGTAATAGCGGACCTAAAAATACAGGTCTCCATTCTTAATTATAGCCAACAAAAAAAGAGTGTCAATAAGACTACTCTTTTGAATCATTGTTTTTGTCTTCATTTTCTTCTTTTTCAGGGATTGCAAAAATGATTTCTCCCTCGTCAGATAGGAAGTATTCTTTTCTGGCAAGCTTCGCAATGTATTCATCATCATTTAATTTGAGAATTTGAGAATTCAACAAATCTTGTTGATCTTTCACTTCTTCCAAAGCTTGTAGCGCTTGTTCTTTTCTATCTTCCTTGGCAGCCAGAACACGAGATTGATTTACCATTGTATAAGTCAACCATCCCATCACCACGACTACAAGGACTGCAAATGCAGCCAAGCGTCTAAACAAACGAACTTTATGTGCTTTCTGGCGTTTTTCGTGGCGTTCAACCGAGCGGACATAATCCTTGTTGATGGAAGCAATATTGCGTTTTTCTTCGTTACCATGATTATTCATACTCAAGTTGTTCACTCCTCGTCAGCCATAATTTGTCAACTGTTTTGTAGTTGCAATTATAACCGATAACAAGTGATAACTCAAGATTTTTCAGGGATTTTTAAAGGGGATTTTTGTATTAATTTTAAAATTTTTGTTATTAATTTAATAATAGGTCGTATAGGAATCATACATATTTTAACAAAAAGGAGGACAATTGAGCGAATAATCCTGATGATCAGTTGAATAACCCACCAGATCGGATACACGATTAATCGCATAAACACATGTCTTACGAATAGCAACGGCCTACGAAACCATAACTCATAGAGAATTATTCCGACGAGTTGAGCACACGGGTCGTATATTCGCCAAGTCCCATCTCTTAACTGAAATAATAAATAAAAGCTTGCGATTCCTAATCCCAACCATAAAAAAATTTCAATTATTTTATGGTAACGTCTTAATAGAGCACGTGGACGGAGAGCTTGGCAACTGTCACGAAAACTTTCAACTAAAAAACCTGTGGCCACGCCACTAACAATCATGGCCAACAGGCTTAAAAATTGATAAGAGATCGTCATCCAAACAATTTATGCAAGAAATTACGGCTTTGTTCACGTTCTTCTTCATCGTATTGGAACGTGCGCACGTGACCTTCAAGTGTCAGCAACCCCTTGTCCACATCTAAATGAACAATGCGTAACTCTTCGCCTCTAATACTTAAATGACCTTGCGATGTACGTACAGCGAATTCTTCTTGGTCAAATCGCTCAATGGATTTGACAGATGTTAGGTCCATGCGTTTGCGGTTTCGCAAACTAACTACGTGATCTCCTGATGGAATCGTGATGGATGCATGTTCGGCTTGATATTGCATAAAATTCCTCCTTTACTTGTCCAGTCCATTTACTATATGCAGGCAAACAAAAAAGCATGACCAGATTTGGCCATGCTCTTTATTTAATCTTCATCATCTATAAATTCAGGGTCGACTTTCTCCAGTCGCTCTTCTTTTAAGATGCTATACATCATCGTGGATTCTTCTTTTTTAACTGCATCTTTTAGCATTTCGATGCGAGCCGTCACAACTTTCTGCCCGAAACGGATGGCTAATTCATCGCCTACCTTCACAACGGAGCTGGCTTTACTTACTTTGCCATTAATCGTGACTCGGCCTTGATCAGCGACTTCTTTTGCAAGTGTACGTCGTTTAATCAGTCGTGATACTTTTAAAAATTTATCTAATCTCATGTCATTCATCCCCTTTTGCTTGTTTAGCCTGTTGCCAAAATTCTTCGAGTTCATCCAACGTGTATGCGCCGAATTCACCCTTGCCCTTCGTCACACTGTCTTCGACGTAGTGAAAACGGGTTTTGAATTTTCGATTCGCATGCATCATTGCTTCTTCAGGCGAAAGCCCGTAAAAGCGCGCTACATTGACAATCGTAAATAGCACGTCGCCCAACTCATCCAGCTGTGATGTTGCTGAACCATTTAAAATTTCATGTCTGAATTCTTCCCATTCCTCTTCAAATTTCAACCAGGCACCCTCTGCTTCCGGCCAGTCAAACCCTACTTTCGCGGCGGCTTTTTGGAAATTGTGCGAAGTTAAAAGTGAAGATTCCGAGCGCTCTTGTCCATACAGGATTCGGGTTTTGTCGTTGCCTTTTTCTGCTGACTTCAGTTGTTGCCAATTGCGCAACACGTCCTCTGAATTTTCTACTTCCACATCGCCAAAAACATGCGGATGTCTACGAATCATTTTCGAAGATACGCTTTCAAGAACATCTTCCAAACTGAAATATCCTTCATCTTCTCCGATTTGAGCATGTAAAAACACTTGCAGCAACACGTCTCCGAGTTCTTCAATCATTCCATCGTCATCCTGATCGTTTACAGCTTGTAAAAATTCATGCACTTCTTCTATTAAATATTTCTTTAAAGTTTCATGTGTTTGTTCACGGTCCCACGGACAACCATCTGGTGCACGCAGCTTCGCAATAATTTCTCTAAATGTGGACCACTCTTTCAAGCGTTCTTCACGGTTATTAGCAGGTGGGACATAAACGGTCGTCAAATTGTTCAATTCAGCAGCACGGTCCAGCTCATACAAAGGTACGGTGCGGAGTACTTCTCCACTTGAGCCAGCCGCTGTGACGATGGTAACCGGGTAGTCTTCCGGATATTTTTCCATTAACGTCAACTTTACCTCGGATGCACTGTAGGCATCATATACTTGTGCAATCAATACATGTTGGGACATCTGGACATCATCCCGTTTGAACATTGTTCCATCAAGTAATTGAAAACCTTCAATAGGATCAATACGCAGAGCATTGAAAATTGGGTCCAGGAAACTTTGTCCGCCCACAATTTCAAGTTGAATACGCCCCTCTTTTTCTGCATCCACCAACCATTGAACAGTCTGTTCAGCCACTAATGGATGACCCGGAACAGCATAAAACAACGGACCGGATTGAGATAGTGTAATTAGCGTTTCGACAATCTCTTTATATACCGCTTCAAATGCATCATGTTTTTCATAAACTGCATCAAAGCTTTCGTATGAAATGCCTTCATCCTTTAATTCTTGTAATACGGGATGTTCAGCTGTTCGCACATATAGTCGTTGTGCTTTCAGCAATGTTTTATATACACCTAACGGCAATTGTTCCAAGTCCCCTGCCCCAAGACCAAGCACTGTAATTGTATTCATAAGAATCACCACTTTCTTTTTTTACCGTAAAACCACAATTGAATCATGGCCATTCTTCGTCCGAGCGGTAATAAGAACCATTCCTTCTCGGCAATTATTCGACTTTTGGCGATGTAAAGCAAAAATACAGTTGCACCTAAACCCACGCTTGTGAGGGCCGTCAACATCGCGGCGAAGCGACTGGAAAGTCCATCAAATAACCAACCATCGGCTACATACATCCATGTTAATACGCTACAAATCATTAATAATGAAGCGACACTTAAATGAACATAAAATCTGGTATTCGCAAAACGAATCTTCCAAATTGAATAGACATAGACATATAAACTGATTGCAATGAAGGCGAAGCCAACATTACTGGCAATTGCCGCTCCCATAATTCCCATCTTAGGCAACAACCAAGCATTACACAACCACTTCAATACGAGTCCCACAATCAGCAAAAATGCAGGAAGGACCACTTTCCCCAACCCTTGCAATAAAGAAGTCATCGTTAAAATTAATGAAAGCCAAAAGATTTGGATGCAAAATACCATCAATGTGGCGGATAAATCTCTTGTTTCAAACAACATTTCATTAACTGGCGGTAACACTAGAATTAGTCCCAGTGTGGCTGCGGTTCCAAATAAAAGGGCAATTCGAAACGTTAATTGCGCATATGGAATCGCATTTCGTCCTGTCTTCTTTTGCGTTGTGTGAGCAATCAACGGAACGATGGAAAGTGACAAGGTTGAAGCGATGAGAATGCCCATTTGGACAAGGGGCAATCCTCTGTCATACGTGCCTTTCGTTTCCATTGCAGTTATTCGGTCCATCCCTGTTTCCGTCAAACTACTGAAGATTGTAAAAGAGTCAACCAGTTGAAAAAAAAGTAAAATGAGCGAGCTCATGCTGACACTTAAGCTAATAATGGTCAAATCCTTGATAATGGGTCCAACTTTAACGTGCTTATGAACTCTCATTCCTACTTCATGTTTGTTTTTTTTACTAACAAATAATAAAAGCAACACAATGCCTGCAATCTCACCAACGATAGCACCTAACAAAGCAGTGCTTCCGGCAACGTACAAAGACGCGCCTGTTTTCACCACAATAAATGTTCCGACTAAAATAACCGTCACCCGAACCGTTTGCTCCACTACTTGTCCATAAGCGACTGGCTCCATTCGACCTTCCGCTTGAAAAGATCCTTTCAACAAAGCCAACACAGGCATCAATAATACGACAAAAGAGCCAGTACGTAGTAATTGCGCAAGTTCCCCATCCCCCATCCAACGGGCAAGCACATCGGCTCCCGAAAACAACAAGGAAAAACTGATGATTGATATTACGCTTAAATAAATAAAAGCAGTTCGTAAAATAGTTACTCGTTGATTGGATTCTGGTTGGTCATGTGCATCTGCCAATAGTTTTGAAATGGCTACCGCAAAGCCATACGATGTCCAAACGGTTAGCACTCCAATGAATGGATAGACTTGCTGGTATATGTAAAACCCTTGATCTCCCACAATGTTTTGAAAAGGGATTCTGTAGACTGCGCTTAGCGCTTTGACGATTAAGGCGGCAATGGTTAATAAAACTGTGCCCTTCATAAATTTTTGCATCGTCCATTCGTTGTTCATAGTTGTTCCTCATTCCAATCACCAGTGGCTCGTTCCATGCACGGAATTCCGCGCTTTTGATGAGTATATTATAACACGAAAAAAACGTCTTCTTATTTGATTAAGAAGACGCTTTTCGCTTTTCAGTTCCAGTTCCGATGCTTACTTCACGTAACAGTGTCTAGTTTACGTACGCCAGTCCGCGGGCCCTTTGGGGTCAGAAAGGCGATTCATTCGCCTTTCATCCTTCCAGTGCCGGCGTCGGTCTACCACGGCTCACTTCACTTTTCAGTGTCTAGTTACGTACGCCAGACCGCGCCTAAGCTTCAGGCTCTCCTGCGAAAACAAGTTTTCGAGTCGATCCTTCCAGCACCGGCGTCGGTCTACCACGGCGTACTTCACTTTTCAGTGTTCCATTTGTTTGGCTAGGAAATGGGCTGCTGTTTCTACCGCTTTGATTTCGGCTTCACCGATGAAGTGAACTTTTGAGAGTAAGTAGACCGCGCCGATTGGATCACCACTAGCAATGATTGGTGCTACACAATACGATTTGACTTGTTCTACTTGTCCCGGAATCCATTCTACCGATTTTTCGATTTTTTCCGTCACGATGGTTCGCATTTGTAGAATGTCCTCCGCTTGAGAAGACAGTCGACGGTTCAAATAATCTTTTTTCGATACACCTGCTACTGCAATCATTTCGTCACGGTCGCTAATCAAAGCGGGAGTGCCTAGTGTCGCATAAAGCGTTTCAGCATACTCCTGAGCAAAATCACCGAGTTCATTAATTGGGGAATACTTTTTTAAAATGACTTCGCCGTCGCGGTCCGTAAATATTTCGAGTGGATCTCCTTCACGGATACGAAGCGTTCTTCTAATTTCCTTCGGAATGACGACACGGCCTAGGTCATCAATTCGTCTGACGATACCTGTAGCTTTCATCTTTGTTGCCTCACTTTCGACAGAATTCAAATTTCTTTGATTTCTATCTCAGTATGCGTCATGTTTGGATAAAATATGCAAGGGTCTCCATTACTCCCCAACAAAGGAATTCACTTCTTTTCGGGCTTCAGGCAAATGCTTCATCATGGCTTCCAAAACATCGAATGGATGATGTTTGGCAGTTTTCTTTTCATCAATTGTTACAAGTAATTGTTGTTGGTTATTCATTTGGAAACCAACCGCTCTCCCATAGTCCATTGAAGATTCCACTAACATGGCACCATTCGTATTTTGTGTGCCTTTTTTCGATAATTTTATGACCAATTGTTTATGTTGTTCTTTAATCGATTCAACACCTGAAATTTTTGCCCAAACTTTAATACGGGCGATTCGCATTAAGCGTTCTGCTTCAATCGGCATATTTCCAAAACGATCAATTAATTCATCCACTAAATCTTCATAGTCTTTCTCACTCTCAACAGCTTTAATGCGTTTATACATCTGAATTTTTTGGAATCCGTCAGGAATGTAGGCATCTGGCAAATAGGCATCAAACGGCAAGGAAATCTCGACATCAAGCACTTCTTCCTGTTTCACGCCGGTTTGTTTTTCTTCGATTGCTTCTTGTAACATTTGTGCGTATAAATCAAATCCAACCGAATCAATAAAGCCATGTTGCTGTGAACCAAGTAGATTCCCCGCTCCGCGAATCGATAAATCACGCATGGCAATTTTAAATCCTGAACCGAGCTCGGTAAATTCTTTAATAGCTTGCAATCGTTTTTCAGCGACATCTGTCAGCACTTTATCCCGTTGGTACATGAAGTATGCATAAGCCACACGGTTTGAACGGCCGACACGACCTCTTAGTTGATACAGTTGAGAGAGTCCCATGCGATCTGCATTTTGCACTATAAGTGTATTAACATTAGGGATATCAATCCCTGTTTCAATAATCGTTGTAGTAACGAGTACATCGTAATCGCCCTCCAAAAATGCCAGAATGACGGACTCTAACTCTCTTTCAGTCATTTGCCCATGTGCAAAGCCAACACGTGCTTCAGGCACAAGCATTTGGATTTCCTCCACTTTGCGTGCCATATCTTCTACACGATTGTATAGATAAAACGCTTGGCCTCCTCGCGCCATTTCACGTTCTATGGCTTCTCGCACTAATGCACCGTTCTGTTCCATTACATATGTCTGCACCGGGAAACGATTGGCTGGTGGCGTTTCGATTACCGATAAATCACGTACACCTATCATCGACATATGTAGTGTCCTTGGAATTGGAGTCGCTGTTAACGTCAAGACATCTACATTCGTTTTCAATTGCTTGATTTTTTCTTTATGTGTCACACCAAAGCGTTGTTCTTCATCGACAATAAGCAATCCTAAATCGTGATACACAATGTCTTTTGATAATAAACGATGTGTGCCCACGACTACATCGATTGTGCCTGCTTTTAATCCTTTTGTAGTTTCGGTTTGTTGCTTTTTCGAACGGAATCGACTCAACAAACCAACTTCCACAGGGAAATCGGCAAATCGCTCTTTCATTGTTTCGTAATGCTGTTGTGCCAAGATGGTCGTCGGTACAAGGAAGGCCACTTGTTTACTGTCCTGCACAGCTTTAAAAGCGGCACGAATTGCCACTTCCGTCTTGCCGTACCCAACATCCCCACAAATCAAGCGGTCCATTGGTCGTTCTTTTTCCATATCACGTTTAACTTCTTCAATGGAGCGCAATTGATCGTCTGTTTCTTCATATGGAAAAGCCGTTTCAAAAGCTTGCTGCATATCTTGATCAGGCTCAAAAGCATGCCCTTTTTCAGATTCGCGTTTGGCATATAGTTTTATTAAGTCGTCCGCAATATCTTGTACTGCTGCCGAGACTTTAGTTTTTGTTTTCTTCCAGTCTGCGCCACCTAACTTATGGAGCTTAGGCTCTCTCTCTTCCGAAGCGACATATTTTTGAATTTGATCGATTTGATCGACCGGTACAAACAATTTATCTTCCGCACGGTAGCGAATGTGCAAATAGTCTTTGTGAATGCCATTGATTTCAAGCGTTTCAATGCCTATATATTTCCCAATCCCGTGGTGAATATGAACAATATGATCACCAGGTTTGATTTCGGAGTAACTTTTGATTCGTTCAGCATTCGTCATTTTTTGTGGACGTGATTTCTTTTTAGGTCGCTGTTTAAATAGTTCCTCGTCCGTCATTAACGCAATTCGTTGGAGTGGCAATTCAAAACCACTCGAAATTTCTCCATCGATAATATATATCCCTGATTGATCTGGTGCTTCTTGTTTCGTAAGGACATGACTGTCCATCCCGTAATCTTCCAAAACGTCTTTTACTTTTTTCTGACGTTCATTTCCTTCAGCCAAGACAAAAATAAAGAACTTGCCGGCTTCAAACCGTTCCATTTCGTTTTTTAGGACACTCATTTGCCCATGGAAATGTTGCATTGGTTTACAAGAAAACGCAATCGATTTCTTTAATGAAATACCCGAGAAAGTACGAGCAAACAAAGAAAAATAAATTTTCTTCTGATCCAACATCCCAAGAATTTCTTTAAAACTGAACGAAAGCTTTACATCATGAACCGTCTTGCCTTCTTCAAGCAATGAAACATACCAATCTTTCTCTTCACGTTCCAATGAATCCGTTGTCTCTTGTATACGGCCGAGCTCATCAAATAACACCAAACCGTCTTGAGCAAAATAATCGCCCAGGAAAGTAGGGTGGTCTTCGAGAATGGATACATACTTCGTCATTTGTTCTGGAATATCGCCTTGTCTCAGCAATTCGATGTCATGATTGATATGTTGAAGCAGAAGTTCTTTCGTTTCGGGCTTCTTCAATTTTTTTAAACTACCAGCCAATGATTCTTCTAATTTCTCAGCCAGAATCATAAGTTGTTGTCGCGTCCACACAAATTCCGTTGCTGGCAGGATACAGACTTCTTTCAGCTTTTCAATGGAACGCTGATCTTCCGCAGAAAACGTGCGTATTGAATCCACTTCAGTATCGAAAAATTCAAGACGTACTGGATGTTGCAAGTAAATCGGATAAATATCCAAAATACCTCCACGCAAAGCAAACTCTCCCGGCGCGGTAACCATTGCTTGTCTGGAGTAACCCATCGCCACTAACTGATCCAGCCATTCGTCCATTTTCACTTCTTGTCCGATAGCTGTTTCTAGGCGACTCGCTCTCCATTGAGCTAAATTTGGCATATGGCGACGAAGACCTGCAATTGGTGTGATGACAACTCCTCGTTTTTGGGACAGCATGAAATCAAGCGTTTCAATACGCTCTGCACGAAGCTCTGGACTCGATACAGACAAATCTGCCGCGATTAATTCATCAGCTGGATATAAACGAACTTCATCTTCACCTAGCAGCTTTACCATATCTTCAAACAATCGCTGTGCCTGTAATAGATTCGGGGACACTACTAAAATTGGTCTCTCCGTCTCCTTTGCCATAGAGTGTATAAATAGTGGACGGGCTCCTCCCGTGAGGCCTGTCACAAGCTGCTGATCGACTCCAGTTTGAAGATCTGTCAGCAACGTCTTTATATGATGGTCTTTCATAAATAATTGATGTAATGGTTCCATACGAACCTCCTTATAAGAAAAGCGCAAAGAGCCAATCTAGTCCGACGCCGGTGCTGGAAGTCCGATTCGAAAGCCTGCTTTCGCATGATATTGGGATGGAAGGCTAAATCCGCGACATCGTGTCGCGACGCCTTCATCACCAACATCCTGTTGGCCCAAGCTTAGGTGCGGGCTGGCACTTGGAGCTAGACATGAAAAGATAGAGATGTGTTCTATCACTCTAATAACCAAAAACCAGTGCTATCTAAACAGAAAAAGGCTTTGTGCGCGAGACCCGCGCCAAAGCTTATTCTTATTGTATCCACTTTTGTATAGCATAGTAGTTTGGGTTATCTCGTAGAGATTTTTCACAATGCTCACAAATGCTGGACACTGTTAATGTTCCTTCTTCATCTTGTGTGAAGAACTCTTCTGCAAATTCTTCTCTCATTTGCTTTACTCGACCATGCTGCAGAGCGGATTGGCCTGATAGCTGCCCCATTTCTGTCTTGCAGTGCCGACACTTTACATGAATTGCCATAGTACGGACCGGCCTCCTTTTTCAAAGTATAGACCGGTCGAACTCAATTTATTCCTTATGCACCATTAAAACGATTCATCACTTCAAGAAAAGGTGAAGATAACCAATCTTCGCAGGCATCTGCACTTTTTTTCAATGCTTCATCCATCAAAGGTTTTTCCTCTGATGTAAACCTTGATAAAACATAGTCAGGTACCTTCATGCCTGCAGGTGGGCGATCTACGCCTACTCGGATGCGATTGAAGTTTTGTGTACCTAAATGATGTATCAACGATTTAATGCCATTATGCCCGCCTGCACTGCCTTTTTGACGAAGTCTCAGTTTACCTACCGACAGATCCAGGTCATCATAAATGACCACAATATCTTCTTCTGCTATTTCGTAGTAATCCATCATCGGGACCACACATTCGCCAGAAAGATTCATATAAGTAAGCGGTTTAACGAGTAAAACTTTTCCTTCAGGTCTATGTACTATAGAGTACATTCCTTTGAACTTAATTTGATTCAATGGAGAATTGTATCGATTTGCCAACTCATCCACCACATCAAAACCAATATTATGCCTTGTGTGTTCATACGGTTTCCCCGGGTTGCCGAGTCCGATAATCATTTTCATAAACGATACGTCCTTTATCTTCTGAATGATTCCCATTTTACCACAAAGCACATAGTTCATAAAAAAATGGGACTGTCCAAAGACAATCCCATTTTGATTATACTGGTTATTCTTTTGTTTCTGCTTTTGGTTGGCCTTCAATTTTAGACGCTTCTTCGCTTTCTCCGTCTTCCGCTACAGCTGGTTCATCAGCAGTAGTTTCTAACTCTTCATCCGAACGAGGCGCAGAAACGGATACTAACGTGAAATCATCTTCATTCAAGATATTATATTCAGATTTATCACGAATATCAGCAACTGTTAATGTCTCACCAATTGCAAGACCCGATACATCTACTTCAATTGAATCTGGAATTGCAGAAGGTTTTACTTTAATTGTAACTTCACGATTTGGTTGGCTCAAAACGCCGCCTTCTTTAACGACAGCTGAATCGCCAGTTATGACAATCGTTACGTTAACATCTAATTCATCAGACATATTGATGGCCAAGAAATCAGCATGGACGAACTTACCTTTCAAAACGTCCATTTGGTAGTCACTTAATACTACATTTACTGGTTTACCATCAACGTCTAATTTCATTACACCGTTGCGCCCAACCTCACGAAGTGTTTTTAATAAATCCAATTCGCTAACTGCGATTGAAGAAGATTCTGTTTTATAACCATATACGACTGCAGGCACAAAGCCCTCATCGCGTAATTTCGTTAAATTAGATCGTTTACCTATTTCACGTGATTGTGTTTTTACTGTTGTAGCCATCTATTTTCACTCTCCTGTGTAAGTCATTCTGGTATTATGTTTACCCAACTTACAGAAAATGAAACATTCGACGCATCAATCGAATAAAGTGCTGACAGATTTCTCTTCAAACACACGAACAATTGCTTCAGCTAAAAGATGGGCAACTGACAATTGAATGATTTTTGGAGAATTCTTTTCTTCAGGTAATTCGATTGAGTTCGTGATGACTAACTCTTTAATTACTGAGTTATCGATACGTTCGATTGCTGGACCTGATAATACAGGATGTGTACAGCATGCATATACTTCTTTCGCGCCACTTTCTACTAATGCATTCGCAGCGATTGTAATTGTACCCGCTGTATCAATGATATCGTCGATTAGGATGGCTATTTTGCCTTCCACATTACCAACAATGTTCATTACTTCTGCAACATTAGGACGCGGGCGACGTTTGTCGATGATGGCAATCGGTGCTTTCAATCTATCTGCCATTTTGCGTGCACGTGTAACTCCACCGTGATCAGGAGAAACAATCACGATTTCAGATGGGTCAATGTTTTTCTCTAAGAAGTAGTCAGACAAAATAGGTACCGCGATTAAATGATCGATTAAAATATCGAAGAAACCTTGGATTTGAGGTGCATGCAAATCTAACACGATAGCACGAGTTGCACCAGCAGTTTCAAGAAGGTTTGCCACTAATTTAGCCGTGATTGGTTCACGAGCACGTGCTTTACGGTCTTGGCGGGCATAACCATAGTAAGGAAGAACAACGTTAACTGTGCGTGCTGAAGCACGTTTCACAGCATCTACCATAATTAAAAGCTCCATTAAGTTTTCATTTACAGGAGAAGAAGTTGACTGAATGATGAAGACGTCACAGCCACGAATACTTTCTTCAATGTTTATTTGAACTTCACCATCACTAAAACGGTTTACGGAAATTTTCCCTAGAGATACCCCAACTTCATCCGCCAATTCTTTCGCAAGTGAATGGTTTGAGTTTAATGAAAAGATTTTTAATTTAGTATCTGCATAATGGTAAGCCATGATGTTCCTCCTATTATTTTAAGTTTAGTTTTTTTTGACATATCCTTCTTTGTTTTCTTGACGGACTCGACCAATTGCCAAAGCTTGTGCCGGCACATTTTTCGTAATGGTCGATCCAGCTGCTACATAAGCGCCTTGACCAATGCTGACAGGAGCAATCAAATTCGAATTACACCCTACGAATGAATCATTATCAATTGTTGTAACAAATTTATTCTTACCATCATAGTTCACTGTAATCGTACCACAGCCAATATTTACTCGTTCACCAACCTCAGCATCACCAATATAACTTAGGTGTGATACTTTCGATTGGTTACCTAGTTTCGTTTTCTTAATTTCAACAAAGTTGCCGATTTTAGCAGCATTGCCAATTTCTGAATCTGGGCGAATGTGTGCAAACGGACCAACAGCCGTATCTTCCCCAATAACACTTTGAGTGACAACGGACGAATGGACAGTTGTACGATGACCGATTCTGCTGTTTGTGATATGACTATTCGGACCAATCAGGCAATCTTCCCCGATTTCACTGACTCCTTCAATTATGACACCAGGTTGCAACACAGTATCTGAACCGATTACCGCATCCGCGCTGATGAATGTATTTGTTGGATTAATAATAGTTACACCGTTGCGCATATGTTTCTCAACGATCCGCTCGCGCATCAATGTTTCAGCTTGCGATAGTGCCACACGATCATTTACGCCTAGAGTCTCTTCAAAATCATCTGTCGCATAAGCGGAAATGATAGAGCCCTGGTTTTTCAATATTTCAATAACATCCGGTAAATAATATTCACCTTGAGAATTATCATTTTTCACAAGTTTTAACGCTGCGAATAAGGATTCATTGTCAAAGCAGTATGTGCCAGAGTTAATTTCTTTCACTTTTTGTTCTTCAGGCGAAGCATCTTTTTGTTCCACGATGCGTTCAACATGTCCTTCTGCATTACGAATAATGCGGCCATAACCTGTAGGATTTTCAGGAATCCCAGTAAGAATCGTTGCTTTCGCAGCCGTTTCGTGATGGTGTGCTAGAAGCGCTTTCATTGTTTCTGGGCGAATCAGCGGAGTATCACCACAAATGACAAGAGTTGTCCCAGATAGATTTCCTAATACCTCACTTGCCTGCAATACTGCATGAGCCGTACCGAGTTGTTGTTCTTGAAGTGCGTACTCACTACGGCTTCCCAGTTGATCCTGTACTTTTTCAGCACCGTGGCCAACGATTGTCACAATTCGTTCGGCTCCAATACCTTGAATGTGATCAATCACATGTTCAACCATCGGTTTGCCACAGACAGGATGTAGTACTTTATATAATTTGGACTTCATACGTGTACCTTGACCAGCAGCTAATACCACTGCATATGTTTGTGCCATCTAGTGAGTCCTCCAATAGGTTCAATTTACTCTTTTGACTATAGCCGAAATAGACCCGTAATTCAAGGAAATCCCGCTTGACAAATTGATGACAAAACCATTATTATTAACCTTTTTTATTTAAAAATCTAAGAGACACTCTTGATTTTGTACTAAAGCTTGGAGATGTCCACAAAGATAAGCACAAAATCTCTCCCTAGCCAGACTCCGGCCAAGGCACAAACCTTCTCTAATTTTGGGTTTTTTGTCCATTTACTATGTGCAGGCTGGCTTTTGAAACTAGACATTAAAAAGGACTTCTCACCCTAAGGTGTAAGTCCTTTTCTTGTTATTTCACTTCTCTTTCACAATTTGCATGACGCACATAGAGAATTTAGTACATGATAGGAAGAAATATTTTAACGTTAATATGATAGAGGAAGTTTAGTCTCCTATTACCTTGATGGCCAATCCATTTGAAATCAAAATACTAGATGACGTCGTCAGAGCAATGGCATGGACGCCGTCATCAAAAGAGAGATTGATTAATGTTATTACAAAAAAAGAAACCTATCATACGACATGACAAGTCTCTTAAGCTAATCTATTAAGCTCCTGCTTCTTCATAGGGAATCATGTCTTCTTCGCTAGACTCCTCGTAAGCGTTCAATACAGCTTCTTGAATTTTAGTACGTGTCCCAGAATTAATCGGGTGTGCAATATCTCGAAATTCTCCATCTGGTGTCCGTTTACTTGGCATGGCCACAAATAGCCCTGTATTACCGTCAATGACACGAATATCATGAACGACAAACTCGCTGTCTAGTGTGATGGAAGCAATGGCACGCATGCGGCCATCGGTTTGTACTCGACGTAATCTTACATCAGTTACTTCCATTGTCTCACCACCTTTCTTCTTAGTTGCCTTACAGTCTCTGACAACTATATTCTACATTTATCATATTTTCCCTTCTTTTTTAATTGAATTTTTAAAATATTTAAGAGGGCAATAAAAGAACCATAGAAAATATCTCTATGGCTCGAAAATATCTTATGAAATTAACGCGATAACTTCTATTTCCACTTGTGCATCTTTCGGCAAACGTGCCACTTCAACAGTGGAACGTGCGGGTTTATGTTCACCAAAATGCTGACCATATATTTCGTTGAATACAACAAAGTCATTCATATTCTTAATGAAGACAGTTGTCTTCACCACTTGTTGTAAAGATGATCCCGCTTCTTCAAGTACAGCTTTTAAATTTGCGAAAACTTGGTGAGTTTGTTCTGTAATTGAGCCTTCCACCATATTCCCTTCAGCTGTCAATGGAATTTGGCCAGAACTATAAAACATGCCGTTTACAATCATTCCTTGAACGTATGGTCCTATTGCTGCTGGTGCTTTAGTTGTCGATACTGCTTTCATTATTCATTTCCACCTTTCGAAAAATAATTACCTTCTGTTAAAGCAATCGTACGATCTTTTTCATTTACTTCATGCAGTTTTACAAGTGATAAATAATTTTCAATTAACTGTTCGTCGGCGTGCTCCGCTTCAACTAATACGGCAACACCTGCTAATTGGCAATTGAATTCTTCAAGTAAGTTTTTCATTCCATTCATTGTACCGCCGACTTTCATGAAGTCGTCCGTAATAAGAACGCGTTGTCCACTCTTCATACTGCGTTTTGACAACACCATCGTCTGGATACGACGTGAAGATCCAGAAACATAGTTAATGCTGACAGTAGAACCTTCCGTAACTTTGCTATCTCGACGTACGACCACAACAGGTACATTTAAATGACGAGCAATGGCATGAGCAATCGGAATCCCTTTTGTCGCCACGGTCATAATGACATCGATTGGTTGTTTGGCAAACGCTGAAGCAAATACTTTTCCTACACGATTCATCAGTTCAGGATTTCCAAGTAAATCCGTCATAAATAAATACCCACCAGGTAACAAACGGTCTGAGTGACCAAGCTCGTCCATAAAGTCTTTAATGACTTCACGAACCGCCTCATCACGCATACTTGGAATATACTTAACCCCGCCAGCGGCCCCTGGGACTGTCATTAACAAGCCGATGCCTTTTTCTTCGAACGTTTCTTTCACAATGGTCAAATCTTCACTTATTGAAGATTTAGCAGATTGGTACATATCCGCAAACAATGTTAATGGAATTAACTGTTGGGGATGGTCTAACAAATAATGAGTCATATCAACGAGTCGCTCACTGCGTTTCCACTTCATTGGCCACACTCCTAAACACGAATGATTTATACGTAAGTTTAAACAAATATACGGTTTTAGGCAAGTGCATCTCGCTCTCCCAACAATCTGACTGCATACACTTCGTCACAAAAGCCTCTTAAACCATTATAGATTCTATTCACTCTGGACTCGTGTTGAACTACGCCAAATACTGTTGGACCACTACCACTCATTAATACCGCATCTGCTCCAAATTTCATCATGTGTTCTTTGATCATGGAGACCTCGGGATGCATTTTTAACGTAACTGATTCCAATGCATTTCCCATAGTATTACACATTAATACATAATCTTTCTCACGAATTGCACGAATCATTTCTTTTGTATTGGGATGGGCCACTTCATTAACTTTCAGACTTCCGTAGACATCTGCCGTCGATACACCTATCGAAGGTTTAGCTAATATAATCCAGCAGTTTGGCGGGGCCGGCAATTCCTGAATCTGTTCTCCTCTACCAGTGGCCAATGCCGTTCCTCCATAAACACAGAACGAAACATCCGAACCAATTTTAGCCCCGTGTTCGGCTAATTGATCAGCAGTCAACTTCAAATCCCATAATTCATTCAATCCCTTTAAAGTAGCGGCCGCATCACTGCTTCCTCCTGCCAGACCAGCAGCAACAGGTATTTTTTTCTCTAAAGTAATCGATACGCCTTCTTGTATCTTATATGTATCTTTTAATAACTTAGCAGCTTGATAGGCTAAGTTTCTGTGATCATCCGGCACATATCGGTCAGCTGAAATTATACGAATCTGACCATCAATTCTCGGTTCTAATCCAATACGATCTGCCAAATCAACCGTTGTCATAATCATTTCTACTTCATGATAGCCATCCGGACGTTTTTGTAGGACATCCAGGGTTAAATTAATTTTTGCAGGAGCTTTCACATAAAGCATGGCTATGCCTCCTTCATCTGTTCATTGCTGTTCCCTATTTTACCACAGCTAGTGATTTAGGAAAGGAGGCCTCGAAAAGATATCAGCTTGACTTTTTATCCATAAAAAAGGCGGATTGCTCCGCCTTTGTCAGTCCCATTAGAAATTATCATTGCGACTTACTTCTTGTAGCGATTTTGCCCGTTCATTAATCCGGTCTGTGCCATTTCAACAGCTCGCTTTACCATATTACCAGCATTCCGAGAAGTTATGCCTCCCCAACCGTCACGCTCAACGACATTGTAAAATCCAAGTTCTTTCGCAATTTCCTCTTTTAGACGATCTGACATTACACGATTACGTGGCATGTTTTTCCTCCTCTTGAGGACTGACAAATGTAGTATGCACTGAAAACAAAAAAACACTCATGGAATATAACCCAAGAGTGTTTTGATAAAAAATAAGTACATAAGTGCGAAAGATTATTTGACGACTACAAGTTCTTGCATTCCGTCAACAATTGTAATTTCTACTGCTTCAGTTAAAATATCTGTGTAGCTGTAAGACACACGCTCGAAAGCGTTCTCGTCCTGATCAAGATCCACTACGAACACTGCATGATACGTTTCACGTAAAACGCCTGCTCGTTCAATCGTTTTCTTGCGACCACCGTTTGCTTTTAATTGCAAACGTTTACCTAAATGACAATCTAAAGACTTCTTAATATCAGCTAAAGTTTTTGGCATTTCGCTTACACCTCACTTAGTAACAAGCATACCATATCAAAAAATATTTGTCAACCAAATTTATTATTTTAACAATGAACAAAAGCACTTGTCAATAAGTTTCGTATAATCCAGCCGTCTTTTTTTAAAATAAGTGTGCTGAGTTTGTTATAAAGTCAGTGTTTCCTTGAAATCAGGAAGCAATAAATCTGCCAATTTCCCGAACTCTTGAATGGTTAATGTTTCCCCACGACGGGTTGGGTCTATGTTCGCACCTTCGAGTGCAGCTAAAATCAAATCTTTCTTTTCTTTCCCATGTGGAAGTTGTGACTGCAAATTGTTTAGAATGGTTTTTCTGCGTTGGGCAAAAGAAGAACGCGAAACCGTGAATAAGAAATCTTCATCCTGAACATGTACCGGAGCCGTCTCGTGTCTAGTTAATTTAATGACAGCTGAATCAACATTAGGTTGTGGGATAAATACTGTTTTCGGTACGGTCATGGCAATTTCAGCCTTCATATAATACTGAATGGCAATCGACAATGATCCATATGCTTTCGTGCTCGGAGAAGCTGTGATGCGATCCGCCACTTCTTTTTGCATCATGACAACCATTCCGCGAATCGGCAGTTTTTCCATTAATAATTTGATCAAGATAGGTGTTGTTACATAGTAAGGTAAGTTTGCTACGACCATAACATCCTTGTATCCTGCCAGTTTTTCCTGCATCACTTCTGCCACGTTGGCTTTTAAAATATCCGAATGGACGATTTCTACGTTATTGTACGGAGAAAGCGTATCTTCCAACACCGGTAATAGTCGTTGATCGATTTCAAATGCAACCACTTGTCCCGCATTACGCGCTAAATGCTCTGTCAACGCACCTATTCCAGGACCGATTTCAATAGCAGCAGAATCTTTTGTCAGCTTTGCATGACTGACAATATTATGAAGCACGTTCGGATCGATTAAAAAATTTTGACCTAAACTCTTTTTAAAGGAAAATCCATATTTTTTTAATATTTCTTGTGTACGTTTTGGGGTTGCAATATCTTTACTCATGTATGCCCTCCTGATCCAATTGTGCTAAAGCTTTTTTTAACTGCTCGCTTTCAATTTGGAACATTGATAATCTTTTTTGTAGTTGTTTTCCATTCGTATAACCAATCTGCAAAAGTTCGCCAAGTCTATCGCGACGCGCTTTAGCACTAGGATGCCCAATTAATCGCGCTTCCATCAATTGGTGAAGTGGAATTTCTTTTATTTCGTTCAACATATTTCTAGGTGTATATACATTTAATAGTGCTTGACGTATATCTTCGTCCGCTGCATGCTCTATGCCAAGACCTTTACCATTTTTTGCAATGGTTTTCTCTTTCGGTAAAAACGCATGCTTTACACCCTGTACCTGTTCTTCAATAATGGCACGAATACGTCTACCGGGGTAGTCAGGATCTGTAAAAACAATGACCCCTCTTTTATTTTGCGCATGCTGAATACGCTGAATGGTTTCTGATGAAATGGCAGATCCGTTCGTTTCGATGGTATCCGCTCTCACAGCACGCTTAATAGCGGTTGTATCATCTTTGCCTTCCACCACTATTACTTCTTCAATAAACACGATTCACTGCCTCATTTCCAACTGCTTCTTTGCCTATTTTACTTGCGCACGCATTCAATGTACATAGAAAAGCGTAGCAGGCCAAGATAGTCCGACACTAACGACAAGAGGCAAATTTCATTCTGTTTTCTCTAAACGAGAAAAAGCTTTCCCAAAATACATGGGAAAGCTGGATTTAAATTAGTCCAATACTTTAATCCGAACCTGTTTTCGCCCAAATCCAAATGCCTGATCTGTTGTTGGCATGAACAAGTCAATTTTCATTCCTTTGATCGCTCCACCAGTATCACCAGCCACTGCATAACCATAGCCTTCTACCCAAACCTTGGAACCCAATGGAATAACACTTGGATCTACCGCTATTACTTTTAAGTTAGGGTTTGAACGCAAATCGATACCTGTAGCAGTAATTCCAGAACAGCCATTACAGTAAGCTGTATACGCTGTCGCAGAGACATAAAATTCTTTGCCATTAGGTTCTGATGAACTAGAGGCACCACGTGAAACGCTTGCCGTAACAATCTTCGTTCCAATAGCCACGACTTTCTTGGCTGGATCACTAACTACTTCTTCGCCTTTTAGAATGCGGGCGACCGGTTTCCCGTTTTCAGAAATTATTTCATAAGTTTGTTTAACGGATCCTTTTTTACCTTCTTGTACAACTTTTTCTTTACCTTTTAACAGGTTCTTATCTTTACGTGTTTCCACAGCGAAATTCGTTGCTGCTTCCACTACATCGGTGACTTTTTCTACGCGAACGACTTGTATAACATCGTTTGGAATCACTAGTTCATCCATTCTTTGTTCGACACGATCAAATTCATTCATTTGAATCTCTTGTTGTTTTAAAAAGTCAGCGACCGTAGTCGAAGTGGACCAAACCTTCATTTCATTGACACCATCTACGAGCGTTACTTGGAACGCTTTTTCAATCGCAATGTTTGTATCGGGTCCGACCTTGGCATCAAGCCTAGGTGTTAACTTATCTTGCTCAGAAACTTCAATCTTTGCTTCTGCTAAAACTTCACTAACTTGATTAGCAGTTGTTTGGATGGTTTGTTTTTTCCCATCAACTGTAATCGTAATTTTTTTTGCCTGCTCCCACTTAATAGAAAGTCCTTCTTCTATCTTCGTGTTCAATGAGGGTGACACTAAATCAGCGTCGGAAACTTTTATGTTTTGTTCATTTAATAAGTCTCCAACTGTATCTGCATGGGTGTTAACTTCTTGTTGTTTACCATTAACCGTCAAAGCGACAGTTTGTTTCGTTCCTATGAAAAGAACGGCTGATATTACTGAAACAATTAAGATAACTGCGATTGCTGCTATTCCTATTTGTTTACTCCTCAATGCTTTGGTGAACAGGTTTTTCATGGAATTATTTGACATGAAAAACGCCTCCTTATCACTCGTGTGATTATATAGATTTCAAAAATGCCTGTCAACCATTCTAAATTAGTCAAACTATTCTGGTTGAAAGCTCCTCCTTTGTCCAAGTATTGGAGACGGTTCCAGTTTTTATACAGGTAGTTTGTAAAATTTTATGGCATTTTCAGTCGTGGCTCTTGCCACTTCATCAATTGAAACATCTTTCAAACGAGCGATTTCTTCTGCTACAAGTGTTACGAGTGCCGGTTCATTGCGTTTTCCTCTATGTGGATGAGGTGCCAAGTAAGGAGCATCTGTTTCAATCATTAAATACTCCAAAGGAATTTCGGCAGCTACTTCTTTCGGCTTCTTCGCATTTTTGAAAGTCACGGGACCCCCAAGGGAAATCATGAAATTTAAATCAATGCAGATTTTAGCGGTTTCAACACTGCCACCATAACAATGCATTACTCCTCCGGTTTTTTCAGCCTGTTCTTCCTGTAAAATGCGGATGACATCTTCGGTAGCATCACGGTTGTGGATGACAATCGGCAAATTCACTTTTTGTGCCAAACGAATTTGCTTTCTGAACAACTCTTGTTGCACATCATGCGGAGACTTATCCCAATGGTAATCCAAACCAGTCTCACCAATAGCCACAACTTTTGGATGAGCCGCTAATTCCTCAATCCATTGCAAGTCTTCATCTGTACAATCAATAGCATCTACCGGGTGCCAGCCAACAACTGCATAAATAAAATCATATTGTTCCGCTAGCGAAATCGCTCGCTTAATCGTTTTATGGTCAAAACCAATGACAACCATGTGGTTTACCTTTGCTTCTAGTGCCCGTTCAATGACCTGTTGTAAATCTTCATCGTATTGATCTGCATTTAAATGGACATGTGTGTCTATGTACATGATTAATCGCCTCACTGTTTCTATTTTAGAATTAATAAGTATTTCCTACATCTCTGTCTTGTAACAAATTGACGACAGAACCATGTGTTCTTCATAACAATCAGGACTAAATAACCTGGAAATGGCAATTATAACTAATTGTATTTTATTTCCAGTGATTCCAACGACCTAAACTTTCCAAAGAATAGCACGTTCCGATTCATAGTGACAAGGAAAAAGCCTGCTCAGCAAATGCTGGACAGGCTATAGGGATTCTCTTTTATTTTACTTTCGCACCATTTTCAAGCTTTTCATCTACGGTTGCCAATGTTAAATAACCGTCTTTTTCTCCAGCAAGAATCATTCCTTGCGATAATTCTCCGCGCAGCTTGACTGGTTTTAAGTTGGCTACAACAATAACTTTCTGCCCGACTAATTCTTCAGGCTTGTAACTTTTGGCAATGCCCGATACAACCTGACGTTGTTCGTATCCCAAATCTACTTGCAGCTTCAATAATTTATCCGCTTTAGGAATTGCTTCACAAGCTGTGACAGTGGCCACTCGTAAATCTACATTCAAAAATTCATCAATTGTGATTTCTGGCACTTCTGCCACTTCTTCTTTTACCACTTCATATTCTTCCGCTTTTACAGGACCACGCATTTGTTCTTGAATATACGTAATTTCTGTTTCCACTTCTAACCTTGGGAAAATCGGTACGCCTTTTTCAATCACTTTTGTGCCAGTTGCAATGCTTGATGTGTTTTCAAGTGAATCCCATGTCAATGCATCTGCAGACAACCCTAGTTGCTCAGCAATTTGTTTTGGCGCATTTGTCATAAAAGGTTGTAAGTAAACGGCTATTTTACGAAGACTTTCAGCCAAATTCCACATAACTGAACCTAGTTTTGATTTGTCTGATTCTTCTTTAGCCAATACCCATGGTTGTGTTTCATCAATATATTTATTCGTACGAGAAACAAGAGACCACAAATCGCTTAACACGATACTGAACTGCATCTTCTCCATACTTGCTTCATATTTTTCTTTCACTTCTTTTGCATGCTCTTGTAAAGTAGCATCAAATTCTGTTGGTTCATTTCCTTCTGTTGGAATCACACCATCAAAATATTTATTCATCATGGAAACAGTACGATTAAGTAAGTTTCCTAAGTCGTTTGCCAAGTCATAGTTCGTACGTTCCACAAAAGATTCCGGTGAAAAGACACCATCAGCACCGAATGGTAACTCACGTAATAAGAAATAACGAGTAGCATCTAGTCCATAACGGTTCACTAAAAGTTCCGGTGTGACAACATTGCCTTTTGACTTCGACATTTTCCCGTCTTTCATCATGATAAAGCCATGTGCAAATACTTTTTTAGGTAACGGTAAATCCAAAGCCATCAAGAAAATTGGCCAGTAAATTGTATGGAATCTCACAATGTCCTTACCGACCACATGTACATCAGCAGGCCAGAACTTATTAAATAATGATTCATCATCCGACTTATACCCGAGAGCTGTAATGTAGTTTGATAGAGCATCTACCCATACATAAATGACATGTTTTGCATCTCCAGGTACTCGGATTCCCCAATCAAATGAAGTTCGGGACACAGATAAATTTTCCAATCCTGGTTTGATGAAGTTATTTATCATTTCGTTTTTTCTGGACTCAGGTTCAATAAATTCCACATTATTTTCATAATAGTTCAGCAAGCGGTCAGCATATTTTTTCATATTGAAGAAATATGATTCTTCTTTGACTTTTTTCACTGGACGTCCACAGTCCGGACAGTTTCCATTTTCCAATTGTGATTCAGTAAAGAAAGATTCACAAGGCGTGCAATACCATCCTTCATACTCACCTTTGTAAATATCGCCGTTATCAAGGAATAACTGAAAAATCTTTTCAACGCCATCTTTATGACGCTGTTCAGTCGTACGAATAAAATCGTCATTGGAAATGTGCATCAAGTCCCAAACCTGTTTGGAAGCTTCCGCAATTTCATCGACATATGATTGTGGATCTTTTCCAGCTTCTTGCGCTTTCTCCTGAATCTTTTGACCATGCTCATCCATTCCTGTTAAAAAATGAACATCAAAGCCACGTAAACGCTTGTAGCGAGCCATCGCATCGGAAGCCACCGTTGTATATGCAGTTCCAATGTGGAATTTGCCACTTGGGTAATAAATTGGAGTCGTAATATAAAAAGAATTTTTTTTACTGTTCACTTAAATTCGCCCTTTCGTGCCCATAAAGTAGTAATACTATTCTATCTGAGTACCTGAATTGTTTCAATGCTGTAAGATTGACGGAAATTGTCGAATAATAATTACATTGAGTTTTAATTCAGTTTTTTTCTATTATTGCCATATTCTTGACACTAACAAATATTTCGTGTCAAAAATATTATATTATAACTATATAATATCATATTTTTAACAATTATTACTTTGAATTGGGAGTAATAGTTATTGACGAATTTGGGAGGAGTTGGTATGATAAATAACAGACAAGAAAGAAATGTCGAAATTTGACGAATTACTTTTATAATTCGGGAGGAGTACTTTTCATGAAATCTACAGGTATCGTTCGTAAAGTTGATGAATTAGGACGCGTAGTTATTCCAATAGAGCTTCGCCGTACATTAGGCATTGCTGAAAAAGACGCATTGGAAATTTACGTGGATGACGATAAAATCATCTTGAAAAAATATTTACCAAACATGACATGTGCTGTTACTGGTGAAGTATCAGATGACAACCTACGTTTAGTAGGCGGAAAACTGATCTTGAGCCCAGAAGGCGCAGACTTATTGGTAAAAGAAATTCAATCTAATCTTACTAAATAATTTCAAAATCCGGAGCGACAATACGTCACTCCGGATTTTTTATGCTTCAATATGATACTGCTGATAAACATCCCGCTTTGGTAAATCTCTTTCCTTGGCCACGACTTTAATGGCTTCTTTTGAAGAAAGCATTTGATTATCCATTACATGGTTAACATGCTCAGTTATGGATAAATTCAACCACCATTTTTCCATTTTTTCAGGATTTTCTTCTTTAGAACCATCGATAACCAATACAAATTCTCCACGCACGTCTTCACTCTCTACCCAAGCCACTGCTTCTTCTAAAGTTCCTCTTACAAACTCTTCGAACTTCTTCGTAACTTCTCGAGCCAAGACCACTTTTCGCGAAGATCCCAGTATTTGTTGAGCATCTCTTAGTGTTTCCTTTAATCGATGTGGAGCTTCATAAAAAAGCATCGTTTCTTTGTGATATTGAAGGTCTTCAAGCGCAGCTTTCCGATCTTTCTTTTGCCTCGGAAGGAAACCATAAAAAGTAAATGACAAAGTGGAAAGTCCAGATGATATTAACGCACTCAATGCAGCATTCGCACCAGGAATTGGCACCACGGATAAATTCTCCGCTACTGCCTTTGCCACAATATCTGCTCCCGGATCTGAAATGCACGGTAAGCCGGCATCACTAACAAGTGCAATATTCTTTCCTTTTCGCAGAAGCTCTAAAAGTTTGTCCCCACCATATTCCAAGTTATGTTCATGGTAGCTGATAAGCGGTGTATCAATTTCAAAGTAGTTACACAGTTTTTTCGTATTACGTGTATCTTCCGCAGCAATATAATCCGCTTCTTTCATCATTCGAATCGCACGAACGGTCATATCCTCCAAGTTTCCAATAGGTGTCGCCACCAAATATAAAATACCAGTAGAAGATTGTCCTGAAAAACTCTTTTGTGCGTGCATTACTGTTCACCTCTCATTCCATTTGCCATATAATCTATTTTGTCACTTTTCTTTAATTGTTTAAATGCATACTCCGCTTTCATCGCCAGTTGTTTCGTTTCGAATACTTCCTGATAAATACAAGTGACCGGTCGTCTTGCTCGGGTATACTTGGCGCCTTTGCCGCTATTATGAACATTTACACGTTTTGTTAAATCGTTGGTATAGCCGGCATAATAGGAACCATCAGCACATTCCAATACATAAAAAACATGCTCATTAGTTCTTTCCATAAAGCATCTCACGCACTTCTTCTGTATATACACCTTTTTCATCGTACACATATAAAGGGGGAAGAATTTTTAAATCAGGTTTTCCATCTTTGATTCCTTCTATTAACAAGGTATTCGCTTCTTTGCCTTCTTTCGGATAAACAAAGCGAATGCGTTTCGGCTCCAGTCGATTGGCTCTCATCGCCGTAACAATGTCCAACAATCTGCCAGGTCGATGAACAAATGCCGCTTTTCCACCTTGTTTTAACAGCTGACTTGCAGATTGAACCGCTTCGTCTAACGTTAAATAAAGTTCATGACGGGCTATCGCTAAATGCTCTTTCAAGTTTTTATTACTTGCTTCATGGGCAGGAAAATATGGAGGATTGCACGTCACCACATCATACTTTTCAATTCCTAACTCTTTTGGAATCGTTTTTACATCCCCTTCAACAATAGTAATTTGTTCATTCAATTGATTATAACTAACGCTTCTCTTGGCCATATCAGCCAATCGTTCCTGTAATTCTACACCTGTTATTTTGGCTTTCGTCCGTGCACTTAAAAATAAAGGAATGACGCCATTTCCTGAACACAAATCGACGATAGACCCTTGTTTAATCGGTACATACGTAAATTTTGCAAGCAGGACCGCATCGAGTGAAAATGAAAAAACGGACGGACTCTGAATAATCCGTAGTTCTTCTGCAAGCAAATAGTCTAGTCTTTCATCATCTTGTAAGTCGATTTCCATTGGTTAACCCTCCGACATAACAAAAGACCGACATCCACTTGAATAAGTGGAATCAGTCTTTCATCACCCGTTTTGTTTATTTAAAAAAGAAAGGCAAAATAAACAATCTTCACCTTTACGTGAGCTTCCAAAGTGCACATGACACACATGGAATCCTTCTTGATATAATCGTGCCAAGTTATCGTAACCTTCTCCAATATCAAGCCGGCTTAATTTTTTTGCATTTAGTTCGTTCTGCTTCAGGACTTCTTCTTCCGCTGCATGAATTTCATCCAGTCGCGTTCGAAGAAGGAAGTTTTCTTGCTGCAAAGACTGATGTTCTTCCATCATCAATGCCACGAACTCTTTAAGTGCATGGAACTGCCCTTGCAAAGATTCCAGTTGCTGTTCAAACTCCATGACCGTATCCAAAAAATTACGATCTTTCACGTACATCACCTCGTTGTTCAGTCCATTACACTTGGTTTTCTGCATATTGTTGAATTTCTTCTAATGTATAGTCAAGCACACGTTGTTGCTCAGCTAATTCAACTTGCATCACGCGTTCCAGCAAATTAATTCCGACGACTTTTCCTTTGCCATCAGGTGTGGAAATTCGCGCACCCATATCGGGCATTAACTCTTTTGCTGTTTCATACTCATCATTTTCGTATTTCAAACAGCACATCAATCGACCACATAAACCCGAAATTTTTGATGGGTTTAGAGAAAGGTTTTGATCTTTGGCCATTTTGATTGAAACAGGTTCAAAATCACCTAAAAATGTAGAACAGCACAACATACGACCACATGGTCCGATTCCACCAAGCATTTTTGCTTCGTCTCGAACCCCGATTTGACGTAACTCGATTCGAGTTCTGAAAACAGAAGCTAAATCTTTCACCAAATCACGGAAGTCCACTCGACCTTCAGCCGTGAAATAAAAAATTATTTTATTTCGATCAAATGTATACTCTACATCGACCAGCTTCATATCCAGCGTGTGTTCAACAATCTTCTCTGTTCCAAGCTCAAATGCCTGTTGCGATTCAAGTTGGTTCTCTTCCACTTGATGGCGATCACGCTCATCAGCCGGACGTACAACTTGCTTAAGTGGCAAAACCACATCGTGTTCTTCAACTTGCTTTACAGGAACGACGACCTTCCCGTATTCTACCCCTCTAGCTGTCTCAACTATAACATACTGATCTTTTTCTAAAGGAAAATCAGCTGGATCAAAATAATATATTTTACCCGCTTTCTTAAAGCGGACACCTACCACGTTATACAAACGAAAACCCCTCCTGAAGATTCAGCATTAACTGTTCCATTAACAGCGTCCGATTCATATTGCGATGCAGTTGTTGCTTCGCTTTTAATATGGCCTCTATTTTATTGGACAAGTGCTCATACGTAGTATGAAGGGCACGTCGTTGATAAAAGGGCAAAAAATCTGGATACGCGTAAGCTGAATCACTTTTGGCCTTGACTGATACTAAATCGCGGTATGCGAATAAAAGCAAATCCAATGCCTGTTCTGTTTCTTCTTTTTCTTTTAACAAAGGTAACCAATCTTCATGTACGGTCAACATCGCTTCATGTACATTAGATTCGACTGCCTCAACCAATTTTAACACTGTTTTTCGAACCTGTGCAAACTGCTCATCTTTTGCCAATTGTGAAGATTCTTCCAAATCATTCGTCAACATGGAAACAGTTGCCGCCATAGACGCAGTCAAGCCTTGATCTATCAGTACTTTCACCCGTTCTTCATAAGGAATAGCAGGGAAAGAAATAATTTGACTACGCGATCGAATTGTCGGTAAAATCGCATGTGGTTTTTCCGTTAACAAAATCGCTGTAATTAGACCTTCAGGTTCTTCTAAAAATTTGAGCAATGTATTCGCAGCAGATGCGTTTAAGCGATCTGCCCTGTGGAGCACATATATTTTACGGCCAGCTTCAAGGCCTGTTTTATTCATCTCATATATCAACTGGAGCATTTGATCTTTTTTGATATCTTGTCCATCCGGCTCAATTTGAATAAAGTTAGGATGGTTGCCAGATTCAAATCTTCTGCACCCTCGGCACGTTTCACATGAAACATTTTGTACGGGTTGTTCACATAATAATAATTTCACAAAAGCGCGCATGACCGCTACTTTGCCAGTTCCTTTTGCTCCTTCAAAAAGATACGCATGAGCAACACGATTTTTCTGAAAAACCGTTTGGAGTTGTTTCATTACAACTGGCTGTAACTGTCTGACATCTTTTTGGTTTGCATCCATGAAGTTGCTCACCCTTTCTTTTTGAAAAAACCCGTGCTCCGGACATCCGGAAAACACGGGATTTTTCGTGTGTAGCTAAATAAAATTGATTCATAAATGCAGTACTAAAATTTAAAAATGATGGAACTGTTCAATCGGAAGCACAAATACTGTTGCGCCACCTACTTCAACTTCTACTGGATAAGGAATGTATGAGTCAGCATTACCGCCCATTGGCGATACCGGAGCAACCATCTGCTCACGAGAACGACAATTATCACGGATTAAATCAAGTGCTTTCGGAATTAATTCGTCATCGGTACCGATTAAAAACGTCGTATTTCCTGATCGTAAAAAACCACCAGTACTTGCTAATTTGGTTGCACGAAAGTCACCTTTCGTAAGTGCGTTTGATAAACGGTTACTATCTTGATCTTGCACCACAGCCACTATAAGCTTCATCAACTCGGCCCCTTTTCCAGAAGTTCTTCCTACTATTATAACATGAAAAGTTTATTCATTTCATACGTGAAGCAAGATAATTTTTCAGAACATTCAGTACGTATTCCGTTACTTCTTCCTGTGATTTGGAAGCATCCACCACATGTATTCGTTCTGGATATCGTTTGACGACTTCCTGGTAACCTTCTCTTACTGCTTCATGAAATGCCAAATTTTCAGCATCTAGTCTATTCTTTTCCCTTTCATCATGCTTTGCAATCCTTTTTAGACCCAATGAAGGTTCCAAATCAAATAATAATGTTAGGTTGGGCATTAACTTGCCAATTGCAAACTCATTGATGGAAAGTACTTCGTCAATTCCCAACCCGCGGGCGTGACCTTGGTAAGCAAGAGATGCATCAATAAATCGATCACATAAAACGATTTTATTTTCATTTAATGCAGGCGTGATTTTTTCCACCAAGTGTTGTCTTCTCGCCGCGGCATACAATAGTGCTTCTGTACGGCCATCCATCTCCGTGTAATCGTTATTTAATATGACTTCACGTATATGTTCTGATATGCGGATACCACCCGGCTCACGTGTTGATACAATCTCGTATCCCTCATTCGTTAATTGTGCAACAACATCACCCATCACAGTTGTTTTTCCTGCACCTTCTGGTCCCTCAATTGTAATAAAAAATCCTTGGTTGTTCATTCTTTTTCCTCCTTCAAGACAAGCAACTGTTTTCGGCTCAAATCATGCTCACCTTGAATCGTTGCACCACTCGCTAAATAATCTGCAAGCATTTTCAATTTATTAGTTGTAATTTTCTCCCCACGAACAAACAAAGGAATACCGGGTGGATACGGAATAACCATTCCCGTACAGATTCGTCCGGTAGTTTTCGTAAATGAAATCCATTCATTTTCTGCCGTCTGTAACTCTTTATATGAAACGGCTAAAGTTGATAGCGCTTCTATATCATGCGAATAATCAATTTCCACTTTATCTCTTTGCTGTTTAGAACATTTTTCAACAGCAGATTTTATCTTCCTTCGTATTTCTGCAAACGGGAAGTGATGTCTAGCTTTTAATAAAGGCAAGATCATTAAAACTTGCTCGGGGTCCGCTAGTTCTACATAGATTCCCTGGTGCTCCAATTGTTTTTGCAAGCTGAAGCCAGTCAAATGGGATACCCGTAAAAGTAACTTCAGTGGATCATCAACTTCAATAACTTCAAGAGAAGGAATCGTCTTTAACCCATCCACGAACTGATTTCGTGACTTGATAAACAGCTGATGATCTTCATGCGCATACGTTCCGATATAATGTCGGGCATCATCCAAGGATGCGAGTAATAGATACGAGGGACTGCTGGATTGAAGCATACGCAAATAGCGATTCACTCTATCATTTGCCACTCGATTTGAGTTGATATGAAGAAATGAACCCATGGTCAATGCCGGCAGTGTTTTATGAGCGGACTGTACAACCACATCTGCGCCCATTTCAATTGCGGACATCGGAAATTTGCCTTTTCCAATAAAATGCGCCCCATGTGCTTCGTCAACTAGGACGGGAATTCCGTGTTCATGCGCCAACTGAATGGTTTCAATCATTTCAGAATTCGTCACGCCATAATAAGTGGGGTGAGTTAAAATAATTGCTTTTGCATCTGGATAATAGTCGATAGCCGCAGCTACAGTAGAAAAGCTGACGTGTGATGGCGTATAGGTAGCCTCATCCCATTGAGGTGTTAAAAACACGGGTTGTGCACCTACCAGCTCAAGTGCATGGAATACCGACTTGTGAGCATTCCTTTGCACCAGTACTCGATCTCCTACCCCACAAGTTGCATACACCATCGCCAAATTTCCCACGGTAGAGCCATTCACCAGAAAATAACTATGTTGCGCTCCGTAGGTTTTTGCCAATAAATCTTGTGCCTCCGCGATGACTTCTTCCGGATGATGATAATCATCAAGTCCACTGAGCTCTGTGTAATCAAACCTCATTACATCTTTAAAAGCACGCGGCAATTCGGACAATGCCCCATGTTTATGTCCAGGAACATGAAACGAGCTATTTTGATTTTCATAAAAACGTTGCATCGCTTCTACTATTGGACGTTCCTTCATATCTAATCCCTCACAATTTTTCATATAGCTTTATTATACAACAAGATGGACAATCACCGACGGCCATTGCACTGTTATCTCATACACCAAGTTAAGTTGACCACTGAAACAAAATATCTCTTTTTATATATGCGATTGATAATTTATCGCTCAGATTGAAGTATTTCTCGTTCAAACTCATCTCACTGGTAAGTTGACTTGTTGAATCAATTCACCCGTTCAATCCTACTTCCCATAATATAAACCTTCCACCAACAGAAAAGATTCATGAAGAGTCAGCGTCATGGATCCTAATTTAAGAATTTGGTTTCCATTACTCTTAACCCCCTATTAGTTCTGTTTTCGCTGCGCTCCTGTTCAAACCATTGAATACAACACAAAAAAACCGACACCTCGGAAGGTATCGGTTTCTTATTTTGCCTAGCGACGTCCTACTCTCACAGAGGGCGCCCCCAACTATCATCGGCGCTAGGCTGCGAAAGACGATGCACGGCAGATTTCTTCGTCAACCGCAGGTCTTCGAGTCTCGCGTATATTATACGCTCCGAGTCTCATCCCTTTGTTTCCTCGAACTCTTTGTTCCTCCTCTTTCTCGCACACCTTCGATTCCTGTTTAAAAAAGAACATAAAAAAAACCGATACCTCGGAAGGTATCGGTTTCTTATTTTGCCTAGCGACGTCCTACTCTCACAGGGGGTGTCCCCAACTACCATCGGTGCTAGGCTGCGAAAGACGATGCACGGCAGATTTCTTCGTCAACCGCAGGTCTTCGAGTCTCGCGTATATTATACGCTCCGAGTCTCATCCCTTTGTTTCCTCGAACTCTTTGTTCCTCCTCTCTCTCGCACACCTTCGTACTAAGCTTAAAAAACAACACAAAAAAACCGACACCTCGAAAGGTATCGGTTTCTTATTTTGCCTAGCGACGTCCTACTCTCACAGGGGGAAACCCCCAACTACCATCGGCGCTAAAGAGCTTAACTTCCGTGTTCGGTATGGGAACGGGTGTGACCTCTTTGCCATTATCACTAGACTATTTGAGTGTTTGTTCACTCAAAACTGGATAAACGGGTCATTGAAAACCATTCAAATTCATTTTGGTTAAGTCCTCGATCGATTAGTATTCGTCAGCTGCACACGTCACCGCGCTTCCACCTCGAACCTATCTACCTCATCGTCTTTGAGGGATCTTACTTACTTGCGTAATGGGAAATCTCATCTTGAGGGGGGCTTCATGCTTAGATGCTTTCAGCACTTATCCCGGCCACACATAGCTACCCAGCGATGCTCTTGGCAGAACAACTGGTACACCAGCGGTGTGTCCATCCCGGTCCTCTCGTACTAAGGACAGCTCCTCTCAAATTTCCTACGCCCACGACGGATAGGGACCGAACTGTCTCACGACGTTCTGAACCCAGCTCGCGTACCGCTTTAATGGGCGAACAGCCCAACCCTTGGGACCGACTACAGCCCCAGGATGCGATGAGCCGACATCGAGGTGCCAAACCTCCCCGTCGATGTGGACTCTTGGGGGAGATAAGCCTGTTATCCCCGGGGTAGCTTTTATCCGTTGAGCGATGGCCCTTCCATGCGGAACCACCGGATCACTAAGCCCGTCTTTCGACCCTGCTCGACTTGTAGGTCTCGCAGTCAAGCTCCCTTCTGCCTTTACACTCTACGAATGATTTCCAACCATTCTGAGGGAACCTTTGGGCGCCTCCGTTACACTTTAGGAGGCGACCGCCCCAGTCAAACTGCCCGCCTGACACTGTCTCCTGCCCCGCTAAGGGGCAAGGGTTAGAAGTTCAATACAACCAGGGTAGTATCCCACCGACGCCTCCTCCGAAGCTGGCGCTCCGGAATCTCAGGCTCCTACCTATCCTGTACAAGTTGTACCAAAATTCAATATCAGGCTACAGTAAAGCTCCACGGGGTCTTTCCGTCCTGTCGCGGGTAACCTGCATCTTCACAGGTACTATAATTTCACCGAGTCTCTCGTTGAGACAGTGCCCAGATCGTTACGCCTTTCGTGCGGGTCGGAACTTACCCGACAAGGAATTTCGCTACCTTAGGACCGTTATAGTTACGGCCGCCGTTTACTGGGGCTTCAATTCGCACCTTCGCTTGCGCTAAGCACTCCTCTTAACCTTCCAGCACCGGGCAGGCGTCAGCCCCTATACGTCACCTTACGGTTTTGCAGAGACCTGTGTTTTTGCTAAACAGTCGCCTGGGCCTATTCACTGCGGCTCTCTCGGGCTTTAACACCCTAATAGAGCACCCCTTCTCCCGAAGTTACGGGGTCATTTTGCCGAGTTCCTTAACGAGAGTTCTCTCGCTCACCTTAGGATTCTCTCCTCGACTACCTGTGTCGGTTTGCGGTACGGGCACCTTCCACCTCGTTAGAGGCTTTTCTTGGCAGTGTGAAATCAGGAACTCAGACCTAATGGTCCTTGTCATCACAGCTCAACGTTATAGGAACGGGATTTGCCTCATTCCACGCCTTACTGCTTGAACGTACATAACCAACAGTACGCTTACCCTATCCTTCTGCGTCCCCCCATTACTCAAACGGTGGAGTGGTGGTACAGGAATATCAACCTGTTGTCCATCGCCTACGCCTATCGGCCTCGGCTTAGGTCCCGACTAACCCTGAGCGGACGAGCCTTCCTCAGGAAACCTTAGTCATTCGGTGGACGGGATTCTCACCCGTCTTTCGCTACTCATACCGGCATTCTCACTTCTAAGCGCTCCACCAGTCCTTCCGGTCTAGCTTCAACGCCCTTAGAACGCTCTCCTACCACGGATTCCATACGGAATCCATCCACAGCTTCGGTGAATTGTTTAGCCCCGATACATTTTCGGCGCAGCGTCACTCGACCAGTGAGCTATTACGCACTCTTTAAATGATGGCTGCTTCTAAGCCAACATCCTGGTTGTCTAAGCAACGCCACATCCTTTTCCACTTAACAATTACTTGGGGACCTTAGCTGGTGGTCTGGGCTGTTTCCCTCTTGACTACGGATCTTATCACTCGCAGTCTGACTCCCAATTATAAATCTCTGGCATTCGGAGTTTGTCTGAATTCGGTAACCCGGGATGGGCCCCTAGTCCAAACAGTGCTCTACCTCCAGGATTCTCAAAATTGAGGCTAGCCCTAAAGCTATTTCGGAGAGAACCAGCTATCTCCAGGTTCGATTGGAATTTCTCCGCTACCCACACCTCATCCCCGCACTTTTCAACGTGCGTGGGTTCGGGCCTCCAGTAAGTGTTACCTTACCTTCACCCTGGACATGGGTAGATCACCTGGTTTCGGGTCTACAACTACATACTCTATCGCCCTATTCAGACTCGCTTTCGCTGCGGCTCCGCCTTCTCAGCTTAACCTTGCATGCAATCGTAACTCGCCGGTTCATTCTACAAAAGGCACGCTATCACCCATTAACGGGCTCTAACTACTTGTAGGCACACGGTTTCAGGATCTCTTTCACTCCCCTTCCGGGGTGCTTTTCACCTTTCCCTCACGGTACTGGTTCACTATCGGTCACTAGGTAGTATTTAGCCTTGGGAGATGGTCCTCCCAGATTCCGACGGAATTTCACGTGTTCCGCCGTACTCAGGATCCACTCAGGAGAGAACGAACTTTCGACTACAGGGCTTTTACCTGCTGCGGCGGACCTTTCCAGATCGCTTCGTCTAACTCGTTCCTTTGTAACTCCGTATTGAGTGTCCTACAACCCCAAGAAGCAAGCTTCTTGGTTTGGGCTCTTCCCGTTTCGCTCGCCGCTACTCAGGGAATCGAATTTCTTTCTCTTCCTCCAGGTACTTAGATGTTTCAGTTCCCTGGGTGTGCCACGGATGCGCTATGTATTCACGCAAACGTACTGCTCTATTAAAAACAGTGGGTTTCCCCATTCGGAAATCTCCGGATCAAAGCTTACTTACAGCTCCCCGAAGCATATCGGTGTTAGTACCGTCCTTCATCGGCTCCTAGTGCCAAGGCATTCACCGTGCGCCCTTATTAACTTAACCTAAAAGTTAAAAAGTTCTTACGCATACAACCGAAGTTGTATGTTGAATTACTTGAATGTTTATTGCTTTCAATGTCGTTTTATCCAGTTTTCAAAGAACAAGTTTTGAAAGTATCGTCTTCTATAAAGAAGATGAACCTTCAAAACTGAACGCAAAACGTCAACTTATAGACCCAAGGTCTATATTCCGTAATTATCCTTAGAAAGGAGGTGATCCAGCCGCACCTTCCGATACGGCTACCTTGTTACGACTTCACCCCAATCATCTGTCCCACCTTCGGCGGCTGGCTCCTAAAAGGTTACCTCACCGACTTCGGGTGTTACAAACTCTCGTGGTGTGACGGGCGGTGTGTACAAGGCCCGGGAACGTATTCACCGCGGCATGCTGATCCGCGATTACTAGCGATTCCGGCTTCATGTAGGCGAGTTGCAGCCTACAATCCGAACTGAGAACGATTTTATGGGATTGGCTCCCCCTCGCGGGTTTGCAGCCCTTTGTATCGTCCATTGTAGCACGTGTGTAGCCCAGGTCATAAGGGGCATGATGATTTGACGTCATCCCCACCTTCCTCCGGTTTGTCACCGGCAGTCACCTTAGAGTGCCCAACTGAATGCTGGCAACTAAGATCAAGGGTTGCGCTCGTTGCGGGACTTAACCCAACATCTCACGACACGAGCTGACGACAACCATGCACCACCTGTCACCACTGTCCCCGAAGGGAAAGGCTTATCTCTAAACCGGTCAGTGGGATGTCAAGACCTGGTAAGGTTCTTCGCGTTGCTTCGAATTAAACCACATGCTCCACCGCTTGTGCGGGCCCCCGTCAATTCCTTTGAGTTTCAGCCTTGCGGCCGTACTCCCCAGGCGGAGTGCTTAATGCGTTAGCTGCAGCACTAAGGGGCGGAAACCCCCTAACACTTAGCACTCATCGTTTACGGCGTGGACTACCAGGGTATCTAATCCTGTTTGCTCCCCACGCTTTCGCGCCTCAGCGTCAGTTACAGACCAGAAAGCCGCCTTCGCCACTGGTGTTCCTCCAAATCTCTACGCATTTCACCGCTACACTTGGAATTCCGCTTTCCTCTTCTGTACTCAAGTCCCCCAGTTTCCAATGACCCTCCACGGTTGAGCCGTGGGCTTTCACATCAGACTTAAAGGACCGCCTGCGCGCGCTTTACGCCCAATAATTCCGGACAACGCTTGCCACCTACGTATTACCGCGGCTGCTGGCACGTAGTTAGCCGTGGCTTTCTAATAAGGTACCGTCAAGGTACGAGCAGTTACTCTCGTACGTGTTCTTCCCTTACAACAGAGTTTTACGATCCGAAAACCTTCTTCACTCACGCGGCGTTGCTCCATCAGACTTTCGTCCATTGTGGAAGATTCCCTACTGCTGCCTCCCGTAGGAGTCTGGGCCGTGTCTCAGTCCCAGTGTGGCCGATCACCCTCTCAGGTCGGCTACGCATCGTCGCCTTGGTAGGCCGTTACCCTACCAACTAGCTAATGCGCCGCGGGCCCATCTCGTAGTGACAGCCGAAGCCGCCTTTCAACATTTCGCCATGAAGCAAAATGGATTATTTGGTATTAGCCCCGGTTTCCCGGAGTTATCCCAATCTACAAGGTAGGTTGCCCACGTGTTACTCACCCGTCCGCCGCTAAAATCAGAAGAAGCAAGCTTCTTCATCATTCCGCTCGACTTGCATGTATTAGGCACGCCGCCAGCGTTCGTCCTGAGCCAGGATCAAACTCTCCATAATAGGTGAGTCGATTAGCTCGACTTTGTTGCTGGCGTCAAATTAATGACGTTTTAAAATGAACAATTAAGTTCAAGTTTTGCTTCCCACACCGAAGTGTGTTCCGCTTTATTGTTGACGTTTTGCTGTTCAGTTTTCAAGGTTCATTTGTTTGCCGTTGTTGTAATGGCAACTTTTATATCTTATCAAATCCTGTTTGCTATGTCAACAAAAAGTTTTGATATTCTTTTTTCACTTTGTCGCTTTCAAATCAGCAACTTTATAAATATATCAGCCTGACTTATAAAAGTCAACACTATTTCTTAAAAAGTTATAGGAATATAGAAATCGTTAATACACTAGCTATTCCTGGAACGCCAAGGAATGCAATCAATAAGCCAGATACAATGTTGACGGGAATGAAAAGACCAAATTGACTTGCGATCAAGTGGATTGCAAACAAGATGACAAAAGCAAAGGCAATTCTAAACCACCAAATAGAGAATGCTTCGATTACTCGTCCTTTTGATGCTTTGTTTAAAAATAAAAAAAGAAGTACAGCTATACCAATTAAATAAAGAGTCAGCTTCATGGAGCTTCTCCCACCTCTCATATAAGTTATCAACTAACTATATGAAGGAATCGGTATAACATATACTTCATTTCAAAAGGATTTTTCGTATTCTTGCTTCTTTATATAGAAAGAAGTGTTTGCTTTCGGTAATTTTGCGCTGGACAATGATAGCCAACTCATAGTCATCCATTAGTTCTTCAATGAGTTGCGCTTGCTGCCATTCTTCTTTCGTTTCTTTCATTAAAGAAATTAACTTTGTATCAAACTCTCTTTTAAGTTTCGCTTTCTTGAAAAACATGTGGCAGTTAGGCCTCCTCTTTATAACTCACGTCGGCCTTCTAACGCTTTCGATAAAGTAACTTCATCCGCATACTCTAAATCTCCACCTACAGGAAGACCATGTGCAATTCGGGTTGTCCGAATTCCGGATGGCTTTACAAGACGGGAAATATACATAGCAGTTGCTTCACCTTCTATTGTAGGGTTCGTTGCTAAAATCAATTCTTGCACTCGCTCATCCTGCAGTCTTTTCAGTAAAGGCGGAACGTTAATATCTTCAGGTCCTATCCCATCCATTGGCGAGATCGCTCCATGCAACACATGATAAAGTCCTTTGTAGTCTCTCATTTTTTCCAAGGCGATGACATCTTTCGTATCTTGGACAACACAAATGATGGTGTCGTCGCGTTGTTTGTCTTGACAAATATGGCATGGGTCTATATCTGTAATATGACCACAAATAGAACAGTAACTTAAGTTACGCTTAGCATCTACCAACGCTTTAGCAAATTCAAGTACAGTGTCCTCTTTCATGCTTAGCACGAAAAATGCCAGACGGGCCGCAGTTTTCGGCCCAATACCTGGCAATTTCATAAAACTATCAATTAGTTTTGATATCGGTTCAGGATAATGCATGTGATTTCCTCCTAGAACATGCCAGGGAGGTTCAATCCCTTCGTGAATTGTCCCATCGTGGAGTTCGAAGTTTCTTCCGCTTTTTTCATCGCTTCGTTTGTAGCGATTACGATTAAGTCTTGTAACATTTCGATGTCTTCTGGATCAACAACTGATTCATCCAAAGCAACACTGATTACTTCTTTGTGTCCAGTAACAGTTACTTTAACCATACCGCCACCTGCAACACCTTCAAAATGTTGAGTTCCCAATTCTTCTTGAGCCTCAGCCATTTTCTTTTGCATTTTTTGCATTTGTTTCATCATACCTTGCATATTACCCATTCCACGCATACTATTTTTCCTCCCTAATCATCATGTATTTCTACAAATTCTTTACCAAATAATTTTTCCGCTTCCACAATCAACGGGTCTTCCGTGGCTGCTTTCTCTTCCTGCATAAAGCTTAACATTTCATCTGCAGCTTGTTCCGTCTCACTTGGCTCAGCTGTTGCATCTGCATCAGAATCGGACGCCTTCAACCCTTTGTTGCGAATAAACTCTTCACGGATTTTCACCCAAGCTTCTTCAGGAACAAAAAGAATCTCATACATCTTGCCTGTTAAATTCATGAGCAATTGAGAAAAGGCGCTTGAAAACGTTTGATTATCCGCAGCCATTTGGCAATGAATATCATATTTGAATTTTAACACAAATGCACCGGTAGATGCCGCAACTGGTTCTGCTTCATTCAATAATGCGGCATGTGATTTTTGCAATTGCGTCATAATCGTTGGCCAGTGCGATTTGATTAACTGAATATCTTGCTTCGTTGCCGTTTTTAAGACTTCCTGAATGCGGCCTGACGGTGCTTTGAAACCAGTTTGAGTTCTTAACCTCTGGCGTTTTTGTGATTCACTCGCTTGAGGAGTTTGTGCACCATTTGTTGCAATACCTTGTTTCAGTTGTTGTTCAAGCGCGATGACAGTTCGTTCAAGTTGAGCAATTTTCTCTTCAAAGGGACTTAAATCCACTGTCGCTTGCTGAGAATTAGTTACTTTAACTTGTGACATTTTTAATAGAGCGGTCTCTAAATAGACTTTTGCATGATTCGAGTAACGCATTTCCTGTTGAGTGGCTGATAGGATTTCGATGTAACGATATAACGTATCAATCGGGAACTGATGGGCAAGTTGTTTAAACTTCTCCTCACCGGATGCGAGTTCCAATAACTCATCAAGAGATGGAGCTGTATTCATTAATAGCAGGTCTCTGAAGAAGGTAATTAAGTCCTCAGTTAAGCGAACTGCATCTTTTCCTTCTTTCATTAATTCTTCTAAAAGAGTTAATACTTTCCCAACATCTTTCGTTAATAAGGACTCTGCCAGTTGGTAGAAGATATCCTGCCCAATTGACCCTGTTACAAGAAGTGCATCTTCCACTGTCATTTCGTCACCACTGAACGATACCACTTGATCGAGCATGCTCAACGCATCACGCATACCGCCTGATGCAGCTTGCGCAATAACTTTCAATGCTTGATCATTTGATGGGATTCCTGAATCAGCCAATACGACATTCATGCGGTCCACAATGTCGGATGCCGTAATTCGTTTGAAGTCAAAGCGCTGACATCTGGAAATAATCGTGAGTGGCAATTTATGAGGTTCTGTGGTCGCTAGTATAAACACAACGTGAGCCGGTGGTTCCTCAAGTGTTTTCAATAAAGCATTGAAAGCACTGTTGGAGAGCATATGCACTTCATCGATGATATACACCTTAAAACGCGAGTTTGCAGGAGCAAACCGAACTTTTTCAATGATATCGCGAATTTCTTCAACTCGTGAATTAGACGCAGCATCGAATTCAATAACGTCTGTATTCGATCCGTTGGTTATACTTTTACACGTTTCACATTCATTACACGGCTCAGATACGGGTGCCTTTTCACAGTTCAGCGCTTTGGCAAAGATTTTTGCCGCACTTGTTTTCCCTGTCCCCCGTGGACCATTGAATAAATAAGCATGTGTCGTTTTATTATAAAGGAGAGCATTTTGAAGGGTTTGTTTCACATGTGCTTGACCTGACATTTCTGCGAATGATTGAGGTCGGTAAACACGATAAAAAGCTTGATACGCCAACTGATTTCTCCCCTTATAGTGTGATTTTAAACAGTTCTTTAATTATAACATAAGGCACTCACTCTAGCTCTTTGAAAGCAAAGAATTCGAGAATGAAAAAAGGCGTTCATTCGCATGGTTAGCGAACAAACACCTGTATGGAAGTATGTATACCGTGCACCTTCCTTCGACTGCTATACATAAGCGGAACCTCTGTCGTTAGCTCTGCCTAGGCTACCCTGCGGCACATGAGAAAAGTCCACTTAAGGCTGCTTCCTTCCGGACCTGACCTGATTCATGGATACCCATTGCGCAGGACCCAGACGTCAACACTACGTGCAAAAGTCAGACCCTACATATAAACAGCCTCAGAGAAGGAGTTCAGTCTCGCTAGAGCGGATTGCGAGTTACAAGACACCGCTACCTTCCCACCTAGCACGGTATTTATTAGTATACTTACTTAGCCACAAAAAATCAAATCCTTCTATTTCCATTCTCTGAGACTTTTTACAAAATCATTACCTCGCTTGAAGGAAAAAGGGTTTTTCTTATTGAATAATAGGAATGTAAATTTATCCTCACTTTAAGGAGAAACCTAGCATGAACACAAAATTGATTTTAGTTGAAGGGTTGCCTGGCTTTGGGAAATCAACAACAGCCAAGCTTATGCATGAACTATTGAAAGAGCATGATATTGAAAACGAACTTTTCTCTGAAGGAAACCTAAACCATCCTGCAGATTATGATGGAGTTGCTTATTATACAAACGAAGAATTTGAAAAATTACTTTCAGCAAACACTGAGTACGCAACTATATTAAAAGAAAATGCGAAACAACAAGAGAACGGAACTTTCATTTCCTATCAAAAAATGAAAAATACAAACCATTCAAGTCTTTCTGATGACGTATATACGCTTCTTTCAAAAAATGATATTTATGAATTGCCTCTCGATATACATATTCCACTTATGATAAATAATTGGAAGGAATTTGTTCAACACGCGCTCAAGAGTCACAAAACCTATATTTTCGAATGCTGTTTGATACAGAACCCTATAACCATCAGCATGATTAAATACAACGCCTCTAGCGGTATTGTTTCAGACTATATCTTACAGCTGGCAAAAATAATTGAACCATTGAACCCTTTGTTAATTTACGTGGATCAAGAAAATCTTCATGCCTCATTTGAAAAAGCCTATAAAGAACGAGACAACAATTGGGCTGAAGGATTTATTGATTACTATACGAATCAAGGGTATGGAAAAGCAAATGACTATACAGGAGTCGAAGGAACCTTAAAAGTTCTGGAAGCGAGAAAGTTGTTGGAAAATGAAATCGTTGATCAAATTGATTTTATGACGGTAAGAGTGAATAACTCTTCGTATAATTTCACACAGTATAAAACCATGCTGGAAGTAATCGTGAAAGAAAAAGTGATTTAACACTTCAAAAGGGCAGCTCTCACTTCCCGCTTTCCTTTATTATCTTATGCACCGCAAATCATTTGAAAAAAGTGCGCAAAAAAACAAAATACTTAAATTTTAATTTAATCACCTGTAGTTGTTGACTTTAGTTTTTGTACATGATAAATTATATCTTGTTGACACGGAGGTATACCCAAGTTTGGCTGAAGGGATCGGTCTTGAAAACCGACAGGGGAGTCAAATCCCGCGGGGGTTCGAATCCCTCTACCTCCTCCATTTTTTCAACAAACACGCGCATATAAATGGAGATTGTTATTCGTTACTAACGTAACGAATTTTCTTCTAACATAACTAATCAGAATATTATGAAGGCAACTCATTGAGTTGCCTTTTTTTGTGCTTTCCAACAACTAATTTCCAATGATTTGTAACGTAAACTGCTTTTCTAACGTCAAATGGAAGAATAAGGAGGGTTCGGATGAAATGTAAATCTTTATTAATTTCCTTTTTAATATCACTTGTATGTACGACGGTCTTCTTGCCCAATAAATCATCAGCTGAGTGGGCATATTCTTTTGTCGTATGGGATGGCTATGTTTACGTCTTAAGTGATGAGATTGTCGATCAAATCGATAAAGAAATCGGAGAAGTTACTTTATATTCTACGAATGAGGGTACGTATTCCGGTAATTTCTCAAATTCGTACGCCAGTGGCACGAAGTATTTTTCTATCATTGATACAAGCACAGATGAAGCGATAGCGATTGAAGACCCCGATGGGCAATATTATAAAGCGACGCGTGATGGGGAATATGCTGGCAACAAACTTCCCACCCCTTTTTCAGGTCCTAACAATAATGACGGTTTCACTTTACTCATCGGTCTGTTGGCACTTTTCCCAATCATTGCGTTTGCCAGCTACCTAACAGTTAAGCAAAACAAATGAGATATTCATAAATAGAAAAAGCCTCCAGCTTGCGCTGGAGGCTCGTTCATTTTATCTACGTAACATCGATGTTTGTTGAATAAAGTGGCCAATACGCTCAACAATCGGTTCCACAGTCTCAGGATTTTTCATCAAATCATAATCATTGATATTTAATCGCAGGACAGGACAGCCGTTGAAAGAATTGATCCAGTTTTCATAGCGTTCATGCATTTCGTACCAATACTCAACTGGCGTGGATTGTTCCATTGGACGCCCACGTAATTGAATGCGGCTTAAAATGTCTTCAATAGATCCATCCAAATAAATAAGTAAGTCTGGATGCGGGAAATACGGCGTCATCACCATTGCATCAAAGAGACTTGTATACGTCTCATAATCTGTTAGGTTCATTGTTCCTTTTTCCATATGCATTTTAGCGAAAATCCCTGTATCTTCGTATATCGAGCGATCTTGAATAAAACCGCCGCCGTATTCAAAAATACGTTTTTGTTCTTTAAAACGTTCTGCCAGGAAATAAATTTGTAAGTGGAAGCTCCATTTTTCAAAGTCATCATAGAAACGATCTAAATATGGATTGGCGTCCACTTTTTCAAAAGAGGTATGGAATTTTAGTGCGTCTGCAAGTGCTTTGGTCATCGTTGATTTCCCTACACCCACTGTACCTGCTATTGTAATCACGGCATTTTTTGGAATGCCATATTTTTCACGTAAGTTCATGCGTGGAGACTCCTTTTTTGTAGTGTATCATCTACTTTATTTAAGATCCATTTCAAATCAGATTCGTTTTGAACAAAATCAATTTCATCTCCGTTGAAACGAAGAACTGGAATTTCCGGATGTGTTTCTTCGAAGTACTGAATGAATGCATGGTAATCAGCTGAAAGTTGTTCCATATATTCTGCACTTATCAATTTTTCGAATTCACGCCCGCGCTGTGCGATGCGTTTCATCAGTGTATCCAAGCTTGCATGCAAATAGATGACCATGTTCGGCTTTGGCATATCCTGAGTCAAAATACGGTAAATTGATTCGTACTTCACATACTCTTCTGCCGGAAGTGTACGTTTGGCGAAGATTAAATTTTTGAAAATGTGGTAATCTGCAACGACAGGTTCATGATTGGCAATGTATTTCTTTTGAATATCACTTAGTTGTTTGTAGCGGTTGCAAAGGAAAAACATTTCCGTTTGGAAACTCCACTCATCGATATCTTCATAAAACTTATTTAAAAATGGATTTTCATCCACAATTTCTTTTAAAAGTTGAAACTTATTTGCATCGGCTATGGCCTTAGATAATGAAGTTTTTCCAACACCAATTGGGCCTTCAACTGTGATAAATGGAATCGGCATCAGAAGTCCTCCTACTCGTTCTCAGTCGTTCAGTGCCCTTTATTCTATCATAGCTGGAAAACGAAAAACAGAGCTAAAAACCACTTTTCCAAAGCGGAAAAGGGTTTTAGCTCTATCTTTTTTTCACGTGGAACATTTCATTAAGAACGACCCAGTTCTGTGGGAATTGGAAGGCAATGTGCCAGTAACTGATTCCTTTCAAACCTAATTCTTTTAATAAATCAAATTTCGCTTTAATCGAACGGGCATCCTCAAACCATACTACATGTTCTTTTCCATCCCGCCAGTAATTGAAATATGGTGCTTGCGCTACCTCATCATATAAGATTGCTGCATTACGTTCCCGGGCAAGTTCCACAGCCCGCTTCGGACTAATCGTTTGAGCCGGTGGATTTCCTGGTTTATATGGTAATGTCCAGTCATACCCGTACAAATTTTGACCCATCATGATTTTTTTAGCAGGTATTTCTGTTAATGCGTATGTGAGTACATTACGTACCGGTCCAATTGGAGACACGGCCATCGGTGGACCTCCGCTATAGCCCCATTCATAGGTCATAATGACAACAAAATCGACTACTTCACCGATTTTTTTGTAGTCATGCCCTCCATACCATTTTCCGACCTGATCGGCGGACGTTTTCGGAGCAAGTGCAGCAGAAAGAGTCAAACCTTTTGCCGCTGTTTTTAAACGCTTTAAGAAGTTAACATAGTTTTGTCGATCTTCTTTTCGTAAATACTCAAAATCCACATGAATATCTTTTGCATTTTTCGCCTTGGCTTCAGCCAGGATATTTTGAATGAGTTTATCTTGCACAGCAGTGCTCGCGAAAATGTCTTGCGCTAAAGTATCACTGAATGCACCATTCTCAATATTAGAAATAACTATTGCAGAAACCATATTTTGATCTTGCGCAATCTGATCAAGTCCACTCCAATCCAATGGCGTTAACGTACCATCCCGTTTGACTTCATATGAAAATGGCATCATATACGTCAATAATGGACCACGTTTCTTTACCTCATCCAGCACGGCTTGGGATGGTTTTTCGGTGTACCATTCCACGTACGCATTCGTTTCAGTCGTTGGGCGATTTGGATCTGGTGCGCCAGGAATGACAATCGTTTGACCGACTACCAAAACGTTCGGATCAGTAAGCTCATTGAAATTGGCCAGTGTGGTAGGGTCGACCCCGAACCTATTGGCAATAGAGTACAGACTATCCCCTTGCTTTACTACATAAATATTCATCTAAAACCTCCTTGTTCCACATCTCATTTATGCTATGCGTAGGATGAACAAAACATGCTACACTAAAATGAAGGAGCGATGCGGAATGGATGTATTTGAAAAAGACCGGACTTTCATGCTTGAAGCATTAAGCGAAGCTCAAAAAGCTGCCACTCTAGGTGAAGTGCCAATTGGTGCAGTTATTGTTTATCAGGATGAAATCATTGCACGTGCACATAACTTAAGAGAAACGACTCAAAACGCAACGACTCACGCAGAGTTGTTGGCAATCCAGCAAGCTTGTGCAAAAATCGGAAGTTGGCGTCTGGAAGAAATGACCCTTTACGTCACACTTGAACCTTGCCCGATGTGTGCTGGGGCAATATTGCAGTCACGAATTCCCCGGGTGGTTTACGGTGCGCGTGACGTTAAAGCAGGTTGCGTCGACTCACTCTATCGATTGTTAAACGACGCACGGTTTAATCATGAATGTGAGGTAACTGAAGGAATATTAGCTGAAGAATGCGGCGGAATTCTTACACAATTTTTCCGTAATTTGCGTGAACAAAAAAAGAACCGGAAACGAACTTAAGTTAAAGTTCATTTCCGGTTTTCTTCATTTTTCAATATTTATTTACTGATGATTTCTTTTCCACCCATATATGAACGTAAAACCTCAGGAATGATAACAGAGCCGTCTTCTTGTTGGAAGTTTTCCAAAATAGCAGCTACTGTACGGCCAAGTGCCAATCCACTACCGTTTAACGTATGCACAAATTCCGGTTTGGCATTTGGCTCACGACGGAAGCGAATGTTTGCACGACGTGCTTGGAAATCCTCAAAGTTACTGCAAGAAGAAATTTCACGGTACACGCCTTGTGCAGGAATCCATACTTCGATATCGTATTTTTTCGCTGCCGTAAATCCTAAATCCGCTGTACACATTTTCAAGACACGATATGGCAAGCCCAATAATTGAAGAACTTTCTCCGCATGTCCTGTTAATTTCTCCAATTCATTATAAGAATCATCAGGATTCACAAAACGAACAAGTTCCACTTTGTTGAATTGATGTTGACGAATCAAACCACGTGTATCACGCCCGGCAGAACCCGCTTCAGAACGGAAACAAGCACTGTATGCAGCAAAACCTTGTGGCAATGCATCTTTTGTTAAAATTTCATCACGGTAGAAGTTTGTTACCGTTACTTCAGACGTCGGAATCAAGAAGAAATCTTCTTTTTCAATTAAGAATGCATCTTCTTCAAACTTCGGCAATTGACCTGTACCTGTAAGACTTGCACGGTTTGCCAAGTATGGAGGTAGCATTTCTTCATAGCCATGCTCTTCGGTATGAAGATCGATCATGAAGTTCATAAGAGCACGTTCCAAACGAGCACCTAGACCACGGTAGAATAGGAAACGGCTACCAGTTGTTTTTGCCGCACGTTCGAAATCGACAATATTCAAATCTGTCGCGATATCCCAGTGAGGTTTTGGTTCAAAATCAAATTCACGTATTTCTCCCCATGTACGATCTTCAATGTTATCATCTTCAGAATCCCCAACCGGAACGCTGTCATGTGGAATATTTGGAAGACGCATCATCATATCTGCAAACTTTTCTTCTACACTACGTAATTCTTCATCCAACACTTTAATTTCATCGCCTACTTGACGCATACGCAAGATTACATCGTCCGCATTTTCTTTATTGCGCTTCATAACCGCAATTTTTTCAGATGCCTCATTTCGTTCTGCTTTTAATACTTCTGCTTTGCCGATTAGTTCACGACGTTTAGAATCAAGCTCTGCAAATTGATCAAAGTTCCCTAAGTCTTCACCGCGTTTTTCAAGTTTTGCTTTCACTTCTTCGTAATTATCTCTTACGCGTTTTACATCTAACATGTATTTTCCTCCTTCGATTTCGATGATGGGAGATTAGTAACAAGCGTTAAAAAGACGTTTTAGAAATCGCCGAAAAGCGTTGTAGCCCACTCTAGCTCGACTCCTCCGGTGAGGAATCGAAAACTCGTTTTCGAATGAGTTTCTGAAGCGAAGGTGCGAGCTGGGCTACGAAGCTGGACAACAAAAAAAGCCCTCCATCCCCTTGGAAAGGGACGAGAGCTACCCGCGTTGCCACCCTGATTGATTTGTCCATGCGAACAAATCCACTTGTCTCATAACGGCTTTTCAACCGGCTGCAACTTACTAATTTTCAGTCGCGCAACTCCAGGACGGATTCACAAGTGTTTTTACCAGCTCGCACCAACCGCTGGCTCTCTTCAAAAAACGGAACTTGTTACTACTTCCCATCAACGTTTCATATGTGAAATTATCCATACTTTACTACAGGATATGTATTTTGGCAAGCTGTTATACAAGAAAAAACATCAACTTACTCCATTTAAGGAACAAGCTGATGTCTTTTAAATTTCAATAATTAATTTACACCCACTGCTGTAAATGCTGATTTCACACTTGCCACTTCACTGCTGCTTGCGCCATAAAGATCAGTCGCTGCTTGAACAGCTGCTACACGGTATTGGCTAAAAGTAGAGTTTGGTGTTAAATACTGTGTTAACGTACGGTAGAAAATTTTACCCGTTTTGTCATTGCCGATTCCTGCTACGCTGACACTGTAATGTGTGCCGCCATTTGCTAACAGGTATGCAGCTTTGTTGCTGATTCCACTGTTCGAGTGAACACCGCCATTATCCTGTGTTCCCACATAACGTTTCGAGTAATGATCCGGATCTCCATTTTTTGTTGGGTCTGCCATGGATCGTAATGCATCGCCTGATGTTCCCGGTGTATAAATGTCTTCTCCCATTAACCAGTCAGGATTGTTATTGAAATGATATTCTACTAACGTACCGAAAATATCAGACATTGATTCATTGATTGCGCCTGATTCATTTTGATAGACTAAATCCGCAGTTGTATCCGTCACGGCATGAGTTAACTCATGTGCGATAACGTCAAGCGATCCTGATAGAGGGATGAATGTAGAGCCATCTCCGTCACCATACACCATTTGCGAACCGCTCCAGAAAGCATTGTTGTAATTGCGACCGTAATGTACGGTAGAAATTAATTGTGCCCCATTGCCATCATAGCTATTACGGTTATGGACATTTTTATAATAATCATATGTTTGGGCAGCGTAAGCGTGAGCATCAACAGCTGGTCCATCAAAAGCCGCATTCAACACGTTATCTGTATCCAACCATAACGTTCCTGGTGTTTGTGTACGGTTTTTACCATTATACGTAAAGATTCCATTTCCACGCGTACGATCCACCAAATATGAACCATTGCTGTTCGTTACCGTATTAAATGACTTCGTATCACCTAAAACACCCTTACCCGAACCTACTGTGTTGGTACCTGTTGGTGATGTAGCACCAGGTGATGATTTTGCTTCATGAATCTGATTATACGAGGCTAAAATATCCCCTGTTTGTGCATCTACGAAGTACTGATAGTTACCTGGTGATGGATATAAGAATTCAAACTCAAGAGCATACGCATAGTTAGCTTTTCCATCTTTCACATAGATTACGAATTCAGGTTTTGCTTCTTTCGCAAGTTCTGGAGCTTCTCCTACTTTTGCTTCCAGATCTTTGGATGCAATCGCTTGAGCTTCAGCATGTTTGATTTTTGCGCCACTCTTTAAAGATTGTTTTTTATCTAATTCTGGTGCTAGTTCACCGGATACAGCTGTCAATACACCATCCGCATCAATATGCGCTGTTAATACTGATCCGAAAACTGGTACACCTTTATAAACTTGTTGTAATTTTACTAGAGTGAAGCCCGCTTCATCTTTTGTTTCATTCAGTACTTTGAAATTAGAATAAGAATCATTGCTGGTTTTATAGAGTCCTTGTTTTTCTGCTAAATAATTTAACACGATGTCTTTTGCTGCTTTCTTTGATGGGGCTGTTAGTTTACCAGAAATAAAATCCGGTGTATTGCTTTTTTGATTCATGTGGACTTTTTCAGAATTTGCATTTCCTGGTGCTGCCTGTACTGGTGCAATAGCTGCCGATAATGCAACTGTTGCTGCTAAACTCAGACTCACGACTTTTTTCTTCTTCACTCAACTTCACTCCTCAGTTTCTGAAAATTCCGAAATAATTCCGGGTAATTCGTATTGTATCTTTTCTACTATTCTGAATAAATAGGTAACTATCACTGTTTTTTATTGATTAAATACAGGTTTATTATCCTGTTGAAAAAATGGATAATTTTTCTTAAACCTATCTTTAGAATCATTTGGTTTAATAAACCTATATCAATAGATAGAAAGATTATCTAATTAATATCCATTTTTGATTTGTATTTACATATTTCCCTAAATTCAATTAGATGATTACAATTTAATAATCCCATTTAGAACTTCAAAAAAAATAAGCCTGCACAATGGCAGGCTTAATCTTAAACTTTTTGCTTTATAAAATTTACTACTAATTGGACAAAATAAGCAGTTACACGATGATCGTCCGTCAGTTCAGGATGAAAAGAGCATCCTAAAAATTGTCCTTGTTGAGCCATCACAATACGACCGTTATGTTCACATAAGACTTCTGTCTTAGGTCCAACTTCATTAATATGCGGTGCCCTTATGAACACAGCAGGAAAATCATCCGCTACACCTTTTATTAAAAGGCTCACTTCGAAACTATCGACTTGTCGACCAAATGAATTACGTTCTACTGTCACATCCATTACTCCTATATGCGGTTGCTCATATCCTACAAGTGAACCGGCCAGGAGGATAAGCCCTGCACATGTCCCAAACATCGGATGTCCCGCTTTTGCAAATTCGCGTAATGGTTCCATCATGCCGTATAAATCAATCAGTCGACGCATCGCTGTGCTTTCTCCGCCCGGTAGAATTAATCCATCAATCCCAGACAAGTCTTCCACACGTTTGACAACGATTGCTTGTGCTCCGCTCGCTTCTATCGATTGAATATGTTCTCGAACAGCTCCTTGTAGAGCCAATACACCGATTTTCACCATATTACAGTACTCGATCCTGCATTCGATCTTTCGCTTCTAAACGAGACATTTCAATCCCTTTCATCGGCACTCCAAGGTCTTTTGAAATCTCAACAAGTAATTTGTAGTCTTGGTAGTGCGTCGTCGCTTCAACGATTGCACGTGCAAATCTTTCAGGGTTATCTGATTTGAAGATACCTGATCCTACGAAAACTCCGTCTGCTCCAAGTTCCATCATCAATGCTGCATCTGCAGGAGTAGCTACCCCACCTGCTGCAAAGTTTACAACCGGTAATCTGCCCAAGTGTTTGATTTCAAGTAACACATGGTAAGGAGCACCTAGAATTTTTGCTTCCGTCATTAATTCGTCTTCATTCATGTGAATGATTTTACGTACCTGAGCATTTAATTTACGCAAATGACGCACTGCTTCTACAATATTACCCGTACCAGGTTCCCCTTTTGTGCGAAGCATGGAAGCACCTTCACCAATTCTTCGAGCTGCTTCTCCTAAATCTTTGTTCCCACATACAAAAGGAACGGTGAAATTACTCTTAATTAAATGGAACTCTTCGTCTGCTGGTGTTAATACTTCCGATTCATCAATATAATCTACACCCATTGCTTCTAACATGCGGGCTTCAGAAATATGACCTATACGTGCTTTTGCCATAACTGGAATTGTTACTGCATTCAGTACTTCTTCCGTAATACGCGGATCAGCCATTCGTGCTACGCCACCTGCTGCACGAATATCAGAAGGTACTCGTTCCAATGCCATTACCGCTACTGCTCCTGCCGCTTCAGCAATACGAGCTTGTTCTGCGTTGATAACGTCCATGATGACGCCACCTTTTTGCATTTCTGCCATACCACGTTTTACACGATCCGTACCTGTTAAATGTTGAGTCATTGTATATAGCCTCCATTTCATCTAATATTATTAGTATAGTGAAGTATGACCATTTAAAAAGTGTCAGTTTCGAACTATTTAATAAGGTCAGTTAGGAGCGAATGATGGATATTTGGCTCAATCAAGTAGATAAATCCTCACCAACACCTCTATATGAGCAGCTTTATCATGAAATGAAGGAAGCAATCATTCGGGGTGACTTAGAGGTCGGCACTAAGTTGCCTTCTAAAAGACAACTGTCGGAGTTTCTAGCTATCAGTCAAACAACAATTGAACTCGCCTATGGACAGCTGGTTGCTGAAGGTTTTATTAAAGCTGTTGCGCGGAGTGGATATTACGTAGAACAAGTGGAAGAGCTTGCTTATGTAGATGAAACACGTATGGAACATGAGCAATCGGAATCGTTGAAACACGTCTACAGTATTGATTTTAACTCGGGTCGTATTGACACTTCTGCTTTCCCTTTCAATCAATGGCGAAAGTATGCAAAAGAAGTGTTAGATGAAACGTCTCGGGATTTATTGCTACTCGGTCACCCTCAAGGGGATGTGGAGTTAAGACAGGAAATTGCGAGTTATTTATACTCCTCTCGTGGTGTTCGTTGTACAGCACAACAAGTAGTGATAGGTTCAGGAACCGAACAGCTGATGCCACTTTTGATCCGTTTACTCGGGAAACAATCCGTCTTCGCCATTGAAAACCCGGGCTATCCGATGACCCACCATATTTTTGACAATAACGATCGGAAAACTTTGGCCGTTCCTGTCGATGAAGATGGTATGCAAGTAGCAGAATTGGATAAGAAACCTGCAAACGTTGCCTATGTGACGCCTTCCCACCAATTCCCTACCGGGGCGATTCTCTCCGCTTCCAGACGGGTTCAATTACTTAACTGGGCTTCTGCCAAAGAAGGGCGCTATATTATCGAAGATGACTATGACAGTGAATTCCGCTACGTTGGTAAACCAATCCCATCTCTTCAGGGAATGGATCAGCGAGAACGCGTCATTTACATCAGTACCTTTTCAAAATCACTTATGCCTTCCCTACGCATTGCCTATTTTGTGTTACCAATGCACTTACTGCAAGCGTATCGGCAAACATTTCCGTATTATTCATCAACGGTGCCGAGACTCGATCAACATGTTCTTGCGCAGTTCATGAGAGACGGCCATTTTTCAAAGCACTTGAATCGTATGAGAAAGTTATACCGTAAAAAATTGGAGAAGTTAACGCAAGCATTGGACGCGTATAAACCTACAGTTCAAATTTCAGGCGAGCAAGCAGGCATGCACATCGTTTTAACGATTGATAGCGAATCGTCTGATCGCGAGTTAGTTGAACTTGCCAAACAGCAAGACATTCGGGTATACGCCTTGTCCGACTACCATCATCCAACCGAAAATATCCCCTCCAACCCCCAAGTGCTGATTGGTTTCGGTGGTTTTGAAGAAGAAGCATTTGGACCAGCAATAGAGGCCTTAATGAAAGCTTGGCATATAAAGAAAGCATAAAAAAACCGTGATTTCTTCAATTGAAGGAATCACGGTTTTGATTTGTTTTTTGCTTAGAATAATCCACCGACAAAGTCAGAAGCACCATTCCATAGTTTGCCGAAGAAATGACCAACACCTTGTAAGCCTAAAGAGAACCAACTTGCACGTTCAACGGCTTCAGTTGTTACAACATCAGAAGAATTTGATGCGCCTGTGATGTACCCGTAATCTGACCCTTCAGACTTTACAATTTCCACATGACCAATTACTTCATCCTTCTTAATCGCAGCTTCCAAAGAACCATCTTTCATTTTCTTCTCATCAAGCACCAATTTGGGCTTGTATAAATCTTTTTCGCTTGATTTAATGACCATTTCAATCGGCTCTTTTACTGTAATGCCGACTTGGTCTTCTTTCCCTTTAATTACAGGGATATCTTTTTGGTCTTTAAATACATACCCTGCAGGTAAAACTTCTTCTTTTGCAAATTGCGAGAACCCATAATCAAACAATGCACGAGCAGCGTCAAATCGTGCTTTGTAAGAACCCTCGCCTTTGCTGTCTACTGCCTTCATGACAACCGCAATCACACGCATTCCATCTTTTTCAACTGTACCAGTGAAACAGTGGCCGGCAAAATTCGTTGTACCGGTTTTCAGCCCGTCTACTTTAGCACCCTTGTATTCATACACCAATCCTGGAAGCATGAAGTTCCAGTTTTCCATGTTGATGGCGTCGTCTGTGCCTTCACGGAAAACTTTTCGTGGAATGCTCGTCGTTTCAAGCACTTCCGGGTAATCTTTCAACAAATGGTAAGCAAGTTTCGCAACAGACTTTGCAGGCATAACGTTTTCATCCTGAGGTCCAGTGCCTTGAGGGTGCATGCCTTGTAGATCAGAATTGCTCAACCCAGTAGAGTTGACGAATTTATATCCTTCCAATCCCATCTCTTCGGCTTTCTTGTTCATCATGTTGACGAATTCTGATTCCGTACCTGCAATCGTTTCAGCGATGGCAATGGTTGCTGCATTGGCTGAATAAATCGCCATTGCTTCATATAATTCCTTGATAGAGTATGACCCATCACGACGAAGAGGCACGTTACTCAATACACGATCTTGTGAAATCTTCCATGTGTAATCTGTTACTGAATATTGTTGATCCCAAGTAACTTGTCCGTTTTCAATCGCTTCAAATAATAAGTACTCAGTCATCATTTTCGTCATACTTGCTATACCTAAAGCTGTATCTGCATTTTGTTCGTATAATATTTTTCCTGTATCCGCGTCAATTAATATAGCACCGTCAACCAATAAATTCAGACTCTCTTCAGCATCTGTAGAAGCCGGTTGCGTTACAACCATACTTACCATCAGAATCGGAAGGAGTAACCAGCGCACTAGCGCCTTGCTCACTGCACTTTTCACTTCAGAACCTCCGCCATTCTCTTTTTTAATTTTCCCTTGCTCATTTTATCACAAAAATCTGGCATACGGGACGTTCTGAAAAAAAAGCACCCAATCTGCCTAAAATATAGACGGCAGATAGGTGCTAAAGTTCCGTTATTTAATTAGATAGAGTAATTTGGAGATTCTTTCGTAATTTGCACGTCATGCGGATGGCTTTCAATCAACCCTGCACCCGTCATTTTGATGAACTGTGAATTCTCGCGTAAATCTTGTAAATCTTTCGTTCCACAGTATCCCATACCTGCACGAATACCACCCATCAATTGATGGATTGTATCTGAAAGTGGTCCTTTATAAGGAAGACGACCTTCAATTCCTTCAGGTACTAACTTTTTAGCATCATCTTGGAAATAACGGTCTTTCGAGCCTTTTTCCATCGCCCCAATTGAACCCATTCCACGATATACTTTGAATCGACGACCTTGGAAGATTTCAGTTTCTCCAGGACTTTCTGAAGTTCCTGCTAGTAAACTTCCGAGCATAACAACGTGTCCACCTGCCGCTAAAGCTTTTACAATGTCTCCAGAATACTTAATCCCGCCATCGGCAATGATTGTTTTGCCATGTTTACGAGCTTCTGTCGCACAATCGTAAACAGCCGTAATTTGGGGAACACCGACACCAGCAACAACACGAGTTGTACAAATTGATCCTGGACCAATTCCTACTTTCACCACATCAGCACCAGCTTCAAATAATGCCGCCGTACCTTCAGCAGTTGCTACATTCCCTGCAATGATATCCAATTCAGGATACGTTTTACGAATCTCACTGACAGTATCGATTACGCCCTGTGAATGACCATGAGCCGTATCGATAACAATCACATCGACTTGAGCTTTTACAAGGTGTTCAACACGCTTCATTGTGTCAGAAGTAACTCCTACTGCCGCACCCACCAATAAACGTCCATGATGGTCTTTTGCTGCATTGGGGAACTCAATTACTTTTTCGATATCTTTTATCGTAATTAATCCTTTTAATACACCGGACTCATCCACAATCGGTAGCTTTTCAATTTTATATTGTTGTAAAATCTTTTCTGCATCCTCAAGAGTTGTCCCTACTGGAGCAGTAACCAATTCTTCTCTCGTCATCACATCTTCAATTGCCAATGAGTAGTCCTGAATAAAGCGAAGATCACGGTTTGTAATAATCCCGACCAACTTTAACTCTTCTTCATTGTTAACAATCGGTACACCAGAAATACGGTATTTACCCATTAAATGTTCTGCATCGTATACTTGATGAGTCGGCGTAAGGAAGAAAGGATCTGTAATAACGCCATTTTCAGAACGTTTTACCGTGACTACTTGCTCAGCCTGTTCTTCAATGCTCATGTTTTTATGAATCACACCAAGACCACCTTGACGAGCCATTGAAATCGCCATTGCAGCTTCAGTGACCGTATCCATACCAGCACTGATGATTGGTATATTTAATTTGATTTTTGACGTCAAATGAACAGACAAACTAACATCTTTCGGTAACACTTCAGACTTCGCTGGAACAAGCAGTACATCATCAAACGTTAAGCCTTCTTTAACAAATTTTGATTCCCACATAATCTCTTACGCCTCCCTATATCCTCATGAATATTATTGATAAGGTTATCAGCGGCTACATGGACTGTCAAGGAACATGTAATAAGAAAGATTATTCGGATATTTCATTAAATATATTGCAACAAATCACCTTCAATTTTCTTTGGCGATGATTGTGGTGCATAACGTTTTACAACTTGCCCGTCGGGATCGACCAAAAACTTTGTAAAGTTCCATTTAATATCTTCGGTCAATAACCCTTTCTTCTCAGAAACCAAGTGTTGGAACAATGGATGAGCATTGTCACCTTTCACATCTATCTTCTGGAACATCGGGAATGATACGCCATAATTCAATTGACAAAATTCCATTGTTTCTTTTACATCATCAAACTCTTGATTGCTAAATTGCCCGCATGGGAAACCTAAAACGACAAGACCTTGATCCTTATATTCATCATATAATTCTTGTAACTCTTGAAACTGTGGAGTGAATCCGCATTTACTAGCAGTATTCACAATAATCATAGGTTGCCCTTTATAATCACTTAATGAAACTTCCTTGCCATTCACTAAAGTTGCAGCATAATCATAAACATTCGTCATTTGGCAACATCCTCTCGTCTTGCATTTTATATTCTTAACATATCGAGTTACCCGGTAATGTACAAGTAATTGGATTCATCAATACGCTTACAAACTAGCTATAGGTTTAATAGTTAACGATTGATAGATTAATGGATTACTTCATGACAATCACTCTTTCAAGACATATAGCATGCTGTAGCTAATCTCATAAGCCAAGTTAAGTTGATTAGTGAAACAAGATATCTTTTCTATATCAGGGGTTTGAAAATTTATCGCTCAAACTCATCTCACTGGCTAGTAGACTTGTTGAATCAACTTCTCCTAATCAACCGAATCTTCCCTTTAAATAACCCTTCCTCCTCGGAAAAGAGCCCTGGAGCATACGCAGAGTGGTTTCCCATTTAAGTTCTTGGGTTATTACATAAAGTTAAGGTCTTAGAAAGACTAATTGTTTATATTTTCGCTATGCGCTTGTTCAAACCATACCGGTTTCTTATTTGCCTAGCGACGTCCTACTCTTACAGGGGGTGCCCCCCAACTATCATCGGCGCTAGGCTGCGAAAGACGATGAACGGCTGATTTCTTCGTCAACCGCAGGTCTTCAAGTCTCGCGTATATTATACGCTCCGAGTCTCATCCCTTTATTTCCTTGAACTCTTTGTTCCTCCTCTTTATCGCACACCTTCGATTCCTGTTTAAAAAAGAACATAAAAAAACCGACACCTCGAAAGGTATCGATTTCTTATTTTGCCTAGCGACGTCCTACTCTCACAGAGGGTGCCCCCAACTACCATCGGTGCTAGGCTGCGAAAGACGATGCAAGGCAGATTTCTTCGTCAACCGCAGGTCTTCGAGTCTCGCGTATATTATACGCTCCGAGTCTCATCCCTTTGTTTCCTCGAACTCTTTGTTCCTCCTCTTTCTCGCACACCTTCGTACTAAGCTTAAAAAACAACACAAAAAAACCGACACCTCGAAAGGTATCGGTTTCTTATTTTGCCTAGCGACGTCCTACTCTCACAGGGGGAAACCCCCAACTACCATCGGCGCTAAAGAGCTTAACTTCCGTGTTCGGTATGGGAACGGGTGTGACCTCTTTGCCATTATCACTAGACTATTTGAGTGTTTGTTCACTCAAAACTGGATAAACGGGTCATTGAAAACCATTCAAATTCATTTTGGTTAAGTCCTCGATCGATTAGTATTCGTCAGCTGCACACGTCACCGCGCTTCCACCTCGAACCTATCTACCTCATCGTCTTTGAGGGATCTTACTTACTTGCGTAATGGGAAATCTCATCTTGAGGGGGGCTTCATGCTTAGATGCTTTCAGCACTTATCCCGGCCACACATAGCTACCCAGCGATGCTCTTGGCAGAACAACTGGTACACCAGCGGTGTGTCCATCCCGGTCCTCTCGTACTAAGGACAGCTCCTCTCAAATTTCCTACGCCCACGACGGATAGGGACCGAACTGTCTCACGACGTTCTGAACCCAGCTCGCGTACCGCTTTAATGGGCGAACAGCCCAACCCTTGGGACCGACTACAGCCCCAGGATGCGATGAGCCGACATCGAGGTGCCAAACCTCCCCGTCGATGTGGACTCTTGGGGGAGATAAGCCTGTTATCCCCGGGGTAGCTTTTATCCGTTGAGCGATGGCCCTTCCATGCGGAACCACCGGATCACTAAGCCCGTCTTTCGACCCTGCTCGACTTGTAGGTCTCGCAGTCAAGCTCCCTTCTGCCTTTACACTCTACGAATGATTTCCAACCATTCTGAGGGAACCTTTGGGCGCCTCCGTTACACTTTAGGAGGCGACCGCCCCAGTCAAACTGCCCGCCTGACACTGTCTCCTGCCCCGCTAAGGGGCAAGGGTTAGAAGTTCAATACAACCAGGGTAGTATCCCACCGACGCCTCCTCCGAAGCTGGCGCTCCGGAATCTCAGGCTCCTACCTATCCTGTACAAGTTGTACCAAAATTCAATATCAGGCTACAGTAAAGCTCCACGGGGTCTTTCCGTCCTGTCGCGGGTAACCTGCATCTTCACAGGTACTATAATTTCACCGAGTCTCTCGTTGAGACAGTGCCCAGATCGTTACGCCTTTCGTGCGGGTCGGAACTTACCCGACAAGGAATTTCGCTACCTTAGGACCGTTATAGTTACGGCCGCCGTTTACTGGGGCTTCAATTCGCACCTTCGCTTGCGCTAAGCACTCCTCTTAACCTTCCAGCACCGGGCAGGCGTCAGCCCCTATACGTCACCTTACGGTTTTGCAGAGACCTGTGTTTTTGCTAAACAGTCGCCTGGGCCTATTCACTGCGGCTCTCTCGGGCTTTAACACCCTAATAGAGCACCCCTTCTCCCGAAGTTACGGGGTCATTTTGCCGAGTTCCTTAACGAGAGTTCTCTCGCTCACCTTAGGATTCTCTCCTCGACTACCTGTGTCGGTTTGCGGTACGGGCACCTTCCACCTCGTTAGAGGCTTTTCTTGGCAGTGTGAAATCAGGAACTCAGACCTAATGGTCCTTGTCATCACAGCTCAACGTTATAGGAACGGGATTTGCCTCATTCCACGCCTTACTGCTTGAACGTACATAACCAACAGTACGCTTACCCTATCCTTCTGCGTCCCCCCATTACTCAAACGGTGGAGTGGTGGTACAGGAATATCAACCTGTTGTCCATCGCCTACGCCTATCGGCCTCGGCTTAGGTCCCGACTAACCCTGAGCGGACGAGCCTTCCTCAGGAAACCTTAGTCATTCGGTGGACGGGATTCTCACCCGTCTTTCGCTACTCATACCGGCATTCTCACTTCTAAGCGCTCCACCAGTCCTTCCGGTCTAGCTTCAACGCCCTTAGAACGCTCTCCTACCACGGATTCCATACGGAATCCATCCACAGCTTCGGTGAATTGTTTAGCCCCGATACATTTTCGGCGCAGCGTCACTCGACCAGTGAGCTATTACGCACTCTTTAAATGATGGCTGCTTCTAAGCCAACATCCTGGTTGTCTAAGCAACGCCACATCCTTTTCCACTTAACAATTACTTGGGGACCTTAGCTGGTGGTCTGGGCTGTTTCCCTCTTGACTACGGATCTTATCACTCGCAGTCTGACTCCCAATTATAAATCTCTGGCATTCGGAGTTTGTCTGAATTCGGTAACCCGGGATGGGCCCCTAGTCCAAACAGTGCTCTACCTCCAGGATTCTCAAAATTGAGGCTAGCCCTAAAGCTATTTCGGAGAGAACCAGCTATCTCCAGGTTCGATTGGAATTTCTCCGCTACCCACACCTCATCCCCGCACTTTTCAACGTGCGTGGGTTCGGGCCTCCAGTAAGTGTTACCTTACCTTCACCCTGGACATGGGTAGATCACCTGGTTTCGGGTCTACAACTACATACTCTATCGCCCTATTCAGACTCGCTTTCGCTGCGGCTCCGCCTTCTCAGCTTAACCTTGCATGCAATCGTAACTCGCCGGTTCATTCTACAAAAGGCACGCTATCACCCATTAACGGGCTCTAACTACTTGTAGGCACACGGTTTCAGGATCTCTTTCACTCCCCTTCCGGGGTGCTTTTCACCTTTCCCTCACGGTACTGGTTCACTATCGGTCACTAGGTAGTATTTAGCCTTGGGAGATGGTCCTCCCAGATTCCGACGGAATTTCACGTGTTCCGCCGTACTCAGGATCCACTCAGGAGAGAACGAACTTTCGACTACAGGGCTTTTACCTGCTGCGGCGGACCTTTCCAGATCGCTTCGTCTAACTCGTTCCTTTGTAACTCCGTATTGAGTGTCCTACAACCCCAAGAAGCAAGCTTCTTGGTTTGGGCTCTTCCCGTTTCGCTCGCCGCTACTCAGGGAATCGAATTTCTTTCTCTTCCTCCAGGTACTTAGATGTTTCAGTTCCCTGGGTGTGCCACGGATGCGCTATGTATTCACGCAAACGTACTGCTCTATTAAAAACAGTGGGTTTCCCCATTCGGAAATCTCCGGATCAAAGCTTACTTACAGCTCCCCGAAGCATATCGGTGTTAGTACCGTCCTTCATCGGCTCCTAGTGCCAAGGCATTCACCGTGCGCCCTTATTAACTTAACCTAAAAGTTAAAAAGTTCTTACGCATACAACCGAAGTTGTATGTTGAATTACTTGAATGTTTATTGCTTTCAATGTCGTTTTATCCAGTTTTCAAAGAACAAGTTTTAAAAGTATCGTCTTCTATAAAGAAGATGAACCTTCAAAACTGAACGCAAAACGTCAACTTATAGACCCAAGGTCTATATTCCGTGATTATCCTTAGAAAGGAGGTGATCCAGCCGCACCTTCCGATACGGCTACCTTGTTACGACTTCACCCCAATCATCTGTCCCACCTTCGGCGGCTGGCTCCTAAAAGGTTACCTCACCGACTTCGGGTGTTACAAACTCTCGTGGTGTGACGGG
>NZ_CP152050.1:0-10000 GCF_038632915.1 Paenisporosarcina sp. FSL H8-0542 | reverse complement strand
ATGGAGGCACATTGTTCATCATGTTAAATCGTCATTCAATTACACATGTAACGCCTGTTCATCAATTGCCATTGATGGATACGCTGATGGTAACGTGGAAAGATAAAACATTACTCGTATTTATTATTGGCGGCATCTTGATAAATGTTGGCTACTCACAAATTGATTCGAACTTACCTCAGTACATACAACAGTCGTTTTCTGATGGGGTAGCACTTTTTGCTAAGCTCATTGCACTCAATGCAATTCTCGTTATCATTTTGCAAGTTCCTTTAAGTTTGATTACTGAAAAATGGCCGGTTCTCCGTGTCATGATACTAGGGAGTCTTTTCTTTGCTATCGGGTTTGCAAGTTTTGGTTTTGCTACCACAGCAATTGGCATGATGATTGCAATGGCAATTGTCACCATAGGTGAAATTTTCATTTTCCCATCCACCAGTGTCTTTATTGATCAAATTGCACCCGAGAATCGAAAAGGAACTTACTTTGGGGCTGGCCAGTTTCGGTCCATTGGAAATTTCACTGGTCCTGTTCTTGGTGGATGGTTACTTCAGGACTTCGGCGGGGATTTCTTGTTTTCTGTAATCGCAGTCATTATTTTGTGCAGCATTTTCTTTTACTACTTGGGGAATCTGCACATTCTTGAAAAGCAAAAAGCACAACTTCTGCAGGCAGTGGAGCAATGAAAGAAAACTACTGTTGAAGTAGATACGTAATTAAGTCATAGGCTCAGTTAAATGATGATGTTGTTGATAGGAAGGGAATCTGCGACAAACCTTTTGCTCCTGCGGTTACTCGTCGCAAAGAATAGGGCCAAAAGTTTTTGCCTTATTCTTTCCTGCGGAAAAACCTAAAAACTTGTGCTCCTGTTTCTGTTTCTGTTTCTGCATCGCTACGCTAGCTTCGAAACATGGTAGATCGTTGCATCGCTACGCTAGCTTCGAAACATGAAAGTACGTTGCATCGCTGCACTAGCTTCGTCCGCGGAAAGAGAGCCGATTCTCTCTAATTTTCATAAAAAAATCAACTTAAAAAGCTAACAGAGTCAAGTCATAAAAAAAGGACTAAGGCGCATATGCACCTTAGTCCTTCTATTATTCTTCTGATGAATCTGATTCTGTCGGTAAGTCTTCACTTGCTTCAGTTGTTGATTCTTCTCCATCAACTATTGAAGTTGTGCTTTCTTCACCATCTTCATCAAATTCTTCTTCATCTTCAGCTTTCTCTACTTTTGCGACAGTTGCCACAAGTTCATCATCGCCTAAACGAATCAAGCGAACACCTTGCGTGCTGCGGCCAGTGATAGAAATGCTGTTAACATCCATTCGAATTAACATTCCATTAATCGTGATGAGCATCAAATCTTCTGAACCATCAACCGCTTTAACTGCGGATAATGGACCAGTTTTATCGGTGATTTGGCTTGTCTTAATACCAACTCCACCACGAGACTGCAAACGATACTCCTCTTCAGGTGTACGTTTTCCGTAACCATTCTCCGTCACTACCAATACTTCCTGACCTGGCTCCAGGATTTCCATACCAACGACGTGATCGTCTTCACGTAATCGAATTCCTCGAACTCCAGATGCTGTACGTCCCATTGAACGGATATCTGTTTCTTCAAAACGTACGAGCATACCATTACGAGTTCCGATGATGATGTGTTTTTTCCCATCGGTCAATCGCACAGAAATCAACTCATCGTCGTCTCTTAAAGAGATTGAGATAAGACCGTTCGCTCGAATATTGGCAAATCCACTGACTGGCGTACGTTTCGTTACACCCAGACGCGTGGTAAAGATGAAGTACGCATCGTCTTCAAATGATGCCATCTGAATCATTGCGGTAACTTTCTCTTCTTTATCGACACCTAATAAATTGACGATTGGCAATCCTTTAGCTGTACGACCGTACTCAGGAATTTCGTATCCTTTCGCACGATACACCTTACCTGTGTTGGTAAAGAACAGGATGGTATCGTGAGTAGAAGTGTATAGGAGATGTTCGACGAAATCATTTTCATTCGTACCCATTCCTTGTACGCCTCGTCCACCACGTTTTTGGCTACGATACGTATTTACCGGCAGACGTTTAATGTATCCATTATGAGTCAAAGTCAGAACAGAGTTCTCACGTGGAATCAAGTCTTCGTCTTCCATCATTTCAGCGCCACCTGCAGTAATTTCCGTACGTCGTTTATCGCTGAAACGCTCTTTGACTTCATTCAACTCTTCACGAATGATTTGAATAACTTTCAATTCGTCCGCTAAAATCGCTCGAAGTTCTGCAATCAGTTTTTGAAGTTCCTTGTATTCTTCTTCAATTTTATCGCGTTCCAAACCAGTTAAACGTTGAAGACGCATATCAAGAATTGCTTGGGCTTGACGTTCAGACAAGTTGAATTGAGCAATTAATCCTTGTTTTGCTTCTTCTCCCGTCTGTGAACTACGGATCAATGCAATGATTTCATCAATATGATCCAAAGCGATACGAAGACCTTCTAAAATGTGAGCTCGGTCTTCCGCTTTTGTCAGTTCAAACTGTGTACGTCGTTTAATGACGACTTTTTGGTGCTCTAAATAATGATATAAAATCTCTTTCAAGCCAAGTACTTTTGGCTGACCATCGACAAGCGCCAGCATATTCACACCAAAGCTTGATTGAAGAGCTGTTTGTTTATATAAATTGTTTAATAGAACGTTAGCATTGGCGTCTTTACGGACTTCAATGACGATGCGCATTCCGTTACGGTCTGACTCATCGCGAAGATCTGTAATGCCGTCAATTTTCTTATCGCGCACAAGTTCCGCGATTTTTTCGATAAGGCGAGCCTTATTCACTTGGAATGGAAGTTCATGAACTAAAATGACTTCCTTGCCATTCGATTTTTGTTCAATTTCAACTTTACCGCGGATAATGACAGATCCACGCCCAGTTTCATAAGCACGACGAATGCCGCTTCGTCCTAAAATAATACCACCAGTTGGGAAATCAGGACCCGGAATGATTTCCATTAGCTCTTCAGTAGTGATGGCTTCATTTTCAGCAAGTGCCAACACAGCTTCAATGGTTTCACCCAAATGATGTGGCGGAATATTTGTTGCCATACCAACTGCAATCCCTGACGTACCGTTTACCAATAAGTTTGGATAACGACTTGGTAGGACAATCGGTTCTTTTTCTTGACCATCATAATTATCTTTGAAGTCAATTGTGTTTTTGTTGATATCACGCAGTAATTCCATCGCGATTTTCGACATACGGGACTCGGTATAACGCATTGCTGCCGCCGCATCTCCATCAACTGATCCAAAGTTTCCGTGACCATCTACTAACATATAACGATAACTCCAGTGTTGCGCCATTCGAACCATTGTGTCATAAACGGCCGTATCACCATGTGGATGGTACTTACCAATTACGTCTCCAACAATACGAGCAGATTTTTTGTACGGTTTTTCTGCCGTATTCCCCAAATCTTGCATCGCATATAAAATACGGCGATGAACAGGTTTTAAACCGTCCCGAACATCTGGAAGAGCTCGTTGAACAATAACACTCATTGCATAGTCAAGAAATGACGTTTTCATCTCTGTACTGATATTAATTCCTCTAACTCCATCATTTGCTATATTCGTCACGCAGGCGACCTCCCTTCACTTGGGGTATTAAATATCCAAGTTTTTCACATAAATTGCATTTTCTTCGATGAATTGACGGCGAGGTTCTACTTCGTCCCCCATCAAACGTTCAAATGTTTCATCTGCATCAATCGCATCTTCTAAGTTTACTTGCAACAAAGTACGAACGGCTGGATCCATTGTTGTATCCCATAATTGAGTCGCATCCATCTCTCCAAGACCTTTGTAACGTTGAATAACTGGTTTTGGTTGTTTTGGCAAGCGCTCCAGGATTTCTGCTAGTTGCTTATCTGAATAACAATACTCCACATTTTTCCCTTGTTTAATCTGGAACAATGGAGGCTGAGCAATATATACATAACCCGCTTCAATCAACGGACGCATGAAACGGAATAAGAAAGTTAATAATAAAGTTCGGATGTGGGCACCATCTACATCGGCATCCGTCATAATGACGATTTTATGATAACGTGCTTTTTCCAACGCAAATTCGTCACCGATACCCGTTCCAAGAGCTGTAATGATCGCACGGATTTCAGTATTCGATAAAATTTTATCTAAACGTGCTTTTTCCACGTTCAAAATTTTCCCTTTTAACGGTAAAATCGCTTGGAAATGACGATCACGTCCTGATTTTGCTGAACCGCCGGCAGAGTCACCCTCTACTACATACAGTTCACTATCTGCAGGAACACGAGAAGAACAGTCAGCGAGTTTACCAGGTAAACTTGATACTTCCAAAGCGGACTTACGGCGTGTGAATTCACGCGCTTTTTTCGCTGCAACCCGTGCACGTGCAGCCATTAATCCTTTATCAATGACTTTACGGGCAACCGATGGATTCTCCAGCATAAAACGTTCAAACGCTTCCGAAAACAATGAATTCGTAATTGTGCTTACTTCAGAGTTTCCTAATTTCGTTTTCGTTTGTCCTTCAAATTGTGGATCTGGATGTTTGACTGACACAATGGCAGTCAATCCTTCACGCACATCATCACCTGTTAAATTCGTGTCGGCATCTTTGATCATGTTGTTTTTGCGTCCGTAATCATTGATTACGCGCGTTAACGCCATTTTAAAGCCAGATTCGTGCGTACCGCCTTCATACGTATTGATATTGTTCGCGAATGAGAAAATATTAGACGAGTAACCACTGTTATATTGCATAGCGATTTCAATTGAAATGCCGTCTTTTTCACCTTCGATATAAATCGGTTCGTCATGAATCGGCTCTTTTGATTTATTCAAGTGCTCAACGTACGACTTAATACCACCCTCGTAATAGTAAGTGTTCGTGCGCACTTCTTCTTCACGCTCGTCTGAAATGATAATTTTCAAACCGCGGTTCAAGTAAGCTAGCTCACGTAAGCGGTTCGCTAAAATATCATATTCGTAGACTGTTGTTTCGGTAAAAATTTCTGGATCCGCTTTAAAACGGACAGTAGAACCAGTCTTGTCAGTTTCTCCAACAATCGCTAATTCTTTTGTTACTGCACCACGCTCAAATTTGATGTAATGAAGCTTTTCATCACGATGAACATATACTTCCGTTATTTCCGAAAGGGCGTTAACTACTGAGGCACCAACACCATGTAGACCCCCAGAAACTTTGTATCCGCCACCGCCAAATTTACCGCCGGCATGCAATACAGTCATAATGACTTCAACCGCTGGACGTCCCATTTTCTCATGATTGCTGACAGGGATTCCGCGACCGTTATCATCAACTTTAATCCAATTGTCTTTCTCGATTGTGATGGCAATTTCATCACAATGACCAGCCAAGGCTTCGTCAATTGCATTATCTACGATTTCCCATACAAGATGGTGAAGTCCTTTTGAACTCGTCGAACCAATGTACATTCCTGGACGTTTACGTACCGCTTCCAAACCTTCTAATACTTGTATCTGATCAGCATCATAAGATTGCAGTTCTTTTTCTTCCATCGCCATTTAGCTCACCTGCTCTTTCCTACTGTCTTATCGCTATTGTTCTGAAGGGGACTTGCCCCTGGGAATTGAATAAATTTCTTTACGATGTTCTGCGGACTAAGAGGTGATGCATACGTTAAAAAAGGAGTGACGATTAAAGACTTTACACGTGGTATTTCTACCAAGCATCGTGTACGTGGATTTTGCAGCCACGAGTCCCGCTCCGTCTCATCCTTTATCTCGCGAAAATCTAATATCGTGAGGATTTCGCTGTACTTGACGACAATGGTCTTGCCGATAACCACATACAAAACACTCACGCTCCTCCTTCAACATGTCCTTGCTTCACATTAAATATTGCGGCTTGCGTAATCGTTTCATGATCGATGCCATCCACACTTGTTGTGGTAACGAAGGTTTGAACTTCTCCCTGGATGGTATTTAATAAATGAGATTGTCTGTAGTCATCAAGTTCGGATAACACATCATCCAGCAACAATACCGGTGATTCCCCGACTTCTTGTTTGATTAATTCGATCTCTGCAAGTTTAAGCGACAATGCAGTTGTACGTTGTTGTCCTTGAGAACCATAAGTTTGCACGTCATAGCCATTAACGAAAAACTGCAAATCATCCCGGTGAGGACCGGTTAATGTTACACCTCTCGCTAATTCTTGCGCTTTGCCTGCTTGCAATTTTTGCTGCAAAAAATCAGCCATTTGTTCAAATGTCGCATTTTGGTCAAGGCCACTGACAGGGTTATAACGAACTTCTAATTTTTCAAGTCCACGGGAAATCCCGAAATGAATCGGTTCTGCCCATTTTTGAAGAAGCTCCATAAATTGAAATCTTTTACGTATAACACTGACAGCTGCTTGAATATATTGATCAGTATAAACATCAAACATCACATCATTTACAGATGATTTTCCTTGATGCATTTTCAGTAAATGGTTACGCTGTTTTAATAACTTTTGAAACGTTAATAAATCGTGTAAATAAACAGGCGATATTTGCCCAATTTCCATATCCAAAAAACGTCTTCTTACTTGAGGACTGCCTTTTACAAGATGCAAATCTTCTGGTGCAAACATCACCACATTTAGTTGACCGATATAATCACTTAAACGGTTTTGTTCTAAATGATTCACTTTTGCTTTTTTGCCTTTTTTGGATAAAGTCAATTCAAGCGGTAAGCGACCATATTTTTTCTGAACATCACCTTTTATTTTACCATATTCTTCAGCCCAACGTATCAATTCTTTATCATTGGACGTTCGGTGAGATTTTGCCATGGATAACACATAAATCGATTCCATGATGTTGGTTTTTCCCTGTGCATTTTCGCCAATCAAGACATTGATTGTTTTTGAAAAATTTAACGCTAACGATTCATAGTTTCGGTAGTTCGTTAATTCCAGACTTTCTATGTGCATATTATTGCCCGCTCAATGGATCCACAATGCGAAGTTCGCCTACTCCAGGGATGTTTACTAAATCTCCATGACGAAGTTTACGTCCACGTCTTTGATCTACTTCCCCGTTTATCAATACTTCATTTTCCGATAAAAACCATTTTGCCATCCCACCTGAGCTTATTACGTCAGTCATTTTCAGTACTTGCCCGAGTGTTACATATTCCGTTCCAATTTCAAGTTCTTTCAAGTTAATTACATCCTTCGCTTTTTAGTCTATCCCTTCATTTTACTTCATTTTCACCAAGAAGTAAAAAAGGATAGCCCAATAGAGGACTACCCTTTGAATAATTTATTTTTAATATGTGCGAACAGGTAAAATGAGTTGCAAAATTGCATCATCATGAACTGATTTTAAGATGAATGGGCGCATTGCACCGGTGAATTGAACCATTACATCTTGGCCATCCACAGCTTTTAATGCATCCATCATATATTTCGCACTAAACGAGATTTTTAGTTCTTCTCCTTCGATAGATGTTGCTTGAATTTCTTCTTCCACTTTCCCTACTTCTGGTGAACTGGATGAAATTTCAACAACATTGCCTTCCAAAGAGCTAAATCGAACAATATTATTGCGTTCTTCTCGTGCCAATAAAGAAGCTCGATCGATCGCTTGTAGTAATGCTTTCCCGTTTACGGTTACCGTTGTTTTGTATTCACTCGGAATTAAACGAGATGTATCAGGATAATTTCCTTCAAGTAAACGTGAATAGAATAATACATCAGAAGTTTTAAATAACACTTGTTGTTGTGTCATGACGATATGAACTGGTTCTGATGAGTCTCCAATGATTTTACTTAATTCATTTAAGCTCTTTCCTGGAATTACTACGCTATATTCTCCCTCAGGCAGCTGTTCCAAAGTCGTTTTACGTCGAGCTAGACGGTGACTGTCTGTTGCTACACAAACAAGCTCTCCATTTTTCACTTCCCAATGAACGCCTGTTAATACAGGACGACTTTCAGAAGTTGATACTGCGAATACTGTTTCACGAACAATTGATTTCAATAAATCTGCTGGAATGACAAACTGGCGATCATCTTGAATTTCTGGAAGTAATGGATATTCAGAAGCATCCAGTCCAATTAAATGGAATTCTGATTTACCTGAACGAATATGCGTTTGATATTGTTCATTTACTTCAATTTCAACATCACTTGTTGGTAACTTACGAACGATTTCGTTGAACATACGAGCTTGAACAACAATTGTCCCTTCTTCAATTACACGAATTACTTGTTCGCCATTTTCTTCAGCTTTTATAAAAGTTTGAATCGTAATATCAGAATCACTACCTGTTAAGTGCAAACCTTCTTCAGTAACTTCTAATTTAATTCCCGTCAAAATCGGAATCGTTGTTTTAGAACTTACTGCTTTCATTACATCGTTTAACCCATCTAATAACCGTTCACGCATGATTTCAAATTTCATGATTATACCTCGCTTATATATTTATTAATGTTTTAAAAGAATAATAGATATAGTAATAGGGCCTGTGGATTTGTTAATAAGTCCATTTTACCGAATAAAATCAGCCTATCCACATGTAGATAGACTGTGTATAAACTAGGCTGTCCAATGTGGGGTTATCCACAACTGTTAAGACTTACCTAATAGACTCTTAATTTGTTTCAGGTCTTGTTGAAGGGCCTGATCCTCTTTTAATAGAGTTGAAATCTTTTCATGTGCATGGATAACCGTTGTATGATCCCTGCCTCCAAATTCCTCACCAATCTTAGGTAAAGAGAAACTTGTCAACTCTCGAGATAGATACATGGCAATTTGTCTTGGAAAAGCAATAGATTTCGTTCGTTTCTTCGCTGTAAAATCCTCTAAACGTATGTGGAAGTGCTCACCCACCGTTTTTTGAATATCCAAAATCGTAATTTTACGCGGCTTTGCATTCGGCATAATATCCTTCAATGCTTCAGCTGCTAAATCCGAATTCATATCCTTATTAACTAAAGAAGAATATGCAACCACACGAATCAAAGCACCCTCAAGCTCACGAATATTTGAATCGATTTGATTGGCGATGTACATCATGACTTCATTTGGGATGTCCAAGCCATCTGCTTTCGCTTTTTTACGCAAAATCGCAATACGCGTCTCTAAGTCTGGAGGCGTGATGTCCGTAATTAAGCCCCATTCAAAGCGGGAACGCAGACGATCTTCCAATGTTGGAATTTCTTTTGGTGGTCTGTCACTTGAAATGACAATTTGCTTTGATTCTTCATGCAAAGTATTGAATGTGTGGAAAAATTCTTCCTGAGTTTGTTCTTTCCCGGCCAAAAATTGAATATCGTCTATTAATAGTACATCCACGCTGCGGTACTTGTTACGGAAATCTACCGTTTTATTATCACGAATAGAATTAATGAATTCATTCGTGAATTTTTCGGAAGATAAATAAACAACTTTTGCATTTGGGTTATGTTCCTGTACATAGTGACCAATTGCATGCATTAAGTGGGTTTTTCCAAGTCCTACTCCCCCGTAGATAAACAGTGGATTATAGGCTTTTGCTGGCGCTTCCGCCACTGCAAGTGATGCTGCATGCGCAAATCGGTTACCTGAACCGATAACAAAGGTATCAAATGTATATTTTGAATTAAGCATGCCAGGTGAATACTCTGGTTGCTCATCATCTTTCATTGAAACGATCGGTTTAGGAAGTGAGAAATCTTCCATGCTTTGATCTTTAGGTACAACAAATTTGATGGACAGGCCTTCCCCCGTCAATTCGGTCAATATACCGGCTATCAAATGTACATAATGCGTATCAAGCCAATCACGTGCAAATGAGTTTGGAGCCGCAATTGTCACTGTATCTCCTTGATAGGTCAACATTTTTGTAGATTTGAGCCACGTTTCAAAGCTTGGTTTCGAGATTTTTTGCTCCACTTGAGCAAGAACGCTCGACCATAGTTCTTCTAAATGTTCCAA